>JABHYI010000140.1 GCA_018656255.1 Bacteroidota bacterium | reverse complement strand
CTCAAGATATTGACGCAGGTAGCACAGATAACTGTGGTATTGTATCTTATAGTTTAGACACCACTAGTTTTGATTGCTCAAACACAGGTCCTAACCAAGTTACATTAACCCTTATAGATGCTTCAGCAAATACAAGTGCTAGCACAGCTATTGTTACTGTTATAGATGCTATAGCTCCAACGGCTGTTTGTCAAAACATTACCCTAGAGCTGGATGCCTCTGGAAATGCTTCTATTTCTGCTCAAGATATAGACGCAGGTAGTTATGATAACTGTGCCGTAAGCCAAATAGCAATTAATCAAACAAACTTTGACTGCTCAACAATTGGTGAAAACCAAGTAGTCTTTACCATCACAGATGCTAGTGGTAATAGCTCATCTTGCACCGCAATGGTTACTGTGGTAAACAATAACGTTCCTATAGCTGCCTGTCAAGATATTACCCTGCAACTCGATAGCAACGGAGTGGCTACTATTACAGCCGCAGATCTTGATGGTGGTAGTACTTTAACATGTTTTCAACAAGCAACCATAGAGCTAGACCAGTACACCTTTGATTGTAACGATATTGGTGTAAATGAGGTAGCCTTTACCATCACAGAAACAAACGGTCTTACCACAAGTTGTATAGCCCTGGTTACTGTAGAAGATACCCTTGCGCCAACAGGTGTTTGTCAAGACATTATTGTAACGCTAGATCAAGACGGTATGGCTAGTGTAAGTGTTGCAGATATCAATGGAGGTAGTTTTGATGCCTGTGGTATCGCCGGTATGTCTTTAGATATAGACACCTTTGATTGCTCAATGATTGGTACAAACCCGGTAACACTTTCTGTTACAGATGTAAATGGTAACACCAGCGCATGTCAAGCCACTGTAACGGTAGTAGATGCTATCTATCCAACGGCTATGTGCCAGAGCATTACTCTAATTTTAGATGAAAATGGTCTGGCTACAATCACTCCCGATGATTTAGACCAAGGAAGCTCAGATAACTGTTCAAACGTTACAACTTCAGTAAGTATAGATACTTTTGATTGTAGTAATGTTGGACAAAACAATGTAGTATTTACTATTACAGATATGCAAGGTAATGCATCTTCTTGTAGTGCTATTGTCACCATATTAGATACTACAGCTCCTATTATGGATTGTCAAGACATCACGGTTTCTTTAGAGGATGATTTGCAAGTAACCTTAACACTCAATGAGCTGTTTGCAGGTTGGTCAGACAACTGCGCTATAGAAACTAGAACTGCAGATATCACTTCTTTTGATTGCTCAAACATTGGAGAGAATACAGTAACCCTTACAGCTATAGATTCAAGTGGTAATGAAGCTACGTGTAGCATCATAGTGAACATCCAAGAGGGTGTGTTTGCGCCAGTGGCTGTTTGTCAAAACGTAACAGTGCCGCTTCAACAAGACGGTACAGCTACCATACCTGCAAGCTCTTTAGATGGCGGGTCTTCTGGAGTAAGATGTCAAGACGGATATAGCGTAGATATCTCAGAGTTTAGCTGTGCAGATGTTGGCGCTCCAATACTGGTAGAATTTACCGTATATAATTCTATAGGTGAGTCAGACACGTGTTACGCATATGTAAATGTAATAGATGGCTTGGCGCCAGAAATTACATGTCCTGCAGATCAAACAATCACATCAGAGGGAGCCTATTCATTGCCAGATTACTTTGCAACAGGTGAGGCTTTAGCCCTAGATAACTGTAGTACTACTTTAGTGACAGATCAAAGCCCAAGTCCAGGAACGCTCCTTGAAAATGGTACATATACCATCACGCTTTCTGCAACAGATAATGGAGGTTTTGAAAGTACCTGTGAGTTTGAAATTGTTGTAAACGATCTTTTATCAAATCAAGACACTGAAATTCTATTACAAGACATCACCATCTATCCAAACCCAGCAAGTGATATCATTACCATCACAAACCCGCAGTTTGTAGGCCTTACTGAGGTAACGCTATTTGATGTTACAGGAAGAAAAGTAAAACATAGCAATGTATCTGGAGTCAATGACGCAGTGGTTATTTCTATTTCAGAGTTAAGAAGCGCTATGTATATGGTTGTAATCTCTACAGAGTATGGTCAAGTTGTTAAGCAATTGCTTAAAAAGTAAAATTCCCAAATTTTACCAAGAAGAGCCCAATGTATGTTGGGCTTTTTTTATGCGCTATGGTAACTAGCAGGCTAGGGCAGTAGTCCTATAAGTAGCCCTATAAAAAGTGTTATAAGGTGTTTACTGTTTTTCTAATAGCAACAAGATCTGTGAGTAGTTTTTCAAGATTTGCTATATCTAGCATGTTTGCGTCATCACTCTTTGCATTTGCAGGATCAAAATGAGTTTCTATAAACAGTCCATCTGCGCCCGTTACAATACCAGCCCTTGCTATGGTACTTATCATCTCAGGTCTTCCTCCTGTAACACCAGTGCTTTGGTTGGGTTGCTGCAGGCTATGAGTAACGTCTAGAATCACTGGAGCGTACTGTTTCATGGTAGGAATGCCTCTAAAATCTACGACCATATCTTGGTAGCCAAACATGGTACCTCTATCTGTAATCCATGCTTTATCGCTTCCTGTATCTTTTACTTTTTGTACCGCGTGACTCATAGCCTCCGGGCTCATAAATTGTCCTTTTTTAAGGTTCACCACTTTTCCAGTTTTTGCTGCGGCAACCACAAGATCAGTTTGGCGCACTAAAAATGCAGGAATCTGTAATACATCTACATACGCTGCTGCCATTTCAGCATCACTAACTCCGTGTATATCTGTAACAGTAGGTATTTTAAAGGTTTCACTAACCTTTCTAAGTATCTTTAAGGCTTTCTCATCTCCAATACCCGTAAAGCTATCAATACGGCTTCTGTTTGCTTTTTTAAAACTCCCTTTAAATATGTACGGAATTTCAAGTTTATTGGTAATCTCTAGCACCTTTTCAGCAATACGAAGGGCCATATCTTCTCCCTCAATGGCACACGGCCCAGCAAGTAAAAAAAAGTTGTTAGCCTCTGTGTGTTTGATATTTGGTATTTGAGATAGTTGCATAACGGTGGTTTATACTACAAAGATACTTAACAATATCACTTGAGGCTATTTTTTATTTTTTTTTATCGATGAGTAGCCTGCCCCAAAAACAAGCCCCAATGAAAGCCATAAACCAATATTATCTGTGAAAATTCCTATAAGTAGCCCCCCAAACATTCCATAAGCAATCTGTTTTTCTGAAACGGTTAAGGTTCTCTTTTTTGGTTTTTTCATCTTTTGGTTTTAGTGATTAATCAACGTTACTTAAAGTTGAGGTTGGTGTTGTGTAAAACAAAAAAATCTCCAAAAGGAGATTAATTGTGAGCCCGACAGGATTCGAACCTGTGACCGCCTCCTTAGAAGGGAGGTGCTCTATCCAGCTGAGCTACGAGCCCGTAGCAATAAAAAAAAGTCGGGGTGGCAGGATTCGAACCTGCGGCCTCCACGTCCCAAACGTGGCGCGATAACCGGGCTACGCTACACCCCGTGACTTATCTTTTGTACTGTACTATGTCAATGAAACCAAAAATTAAATTTTCAGTAATTTTAGCGGAGAGACAGGGATTCGAACCCTGGGTACCCTTGTTAGGGTACGACGATTTAGCAAACCGCTCCTTTCGGCCACTCAGGCACCTCTCCTTTACAATTAAAAATAATTAAAATTGCGAGTGCAAATGTAATTTTTAAAAAACATTCGTGCAAACTAAAAACAACATTTTTTAAATAATTTAAAGAAATAAATTCAAGTCTTTTAGTAGGTATCTCATACTCAAATCAAATGAGTTTTTTTTATTCAATACAGGGTAGGGTGTTTATGAAAAACTCTTTTGGATAAATTGGGTTTGTAAGTTGCTCATTGCTTATAACCTCTATAAGTTTTAGATCAAAATTTGTATTTAAAGATCCAATACGCAAACTCTCTATGGGTGATTTAGAAAGTCTCTCAACGGCAAGGGAGTCAAGATAAAAAGAGGCCTCGCTAGTGCTGTTGTGCATGGTGTTTTCTCCCTTGCTTTGTCTTGCGCAAACATCAACACCAAGGTAGGGTGCAGAAACATAAGTACTGTCTTCAAGTTTGAAAGAAATCCTGCTTTTTTTATTATAACAAATAACAGGTGGTATTTCCTGGCTGTTTAACGAGATGCTTAGTACCACAGATTTCACACTGTCTTGTTTCATAAGAGAGAAGTAAACAAATATTGTTTTTTTCTCCCGTACTGTAAAATCAATAAGTGATTCTTGGGTTAATTGAAAAATCTCTTCCTGAGTATCTACATTTATCTTATAATTACAGGTGCTTTGAGCTGCTGCAAAGCAATAGATACATAGTAGTGGTAGTAATAAATTATACTTCATCAATTATTTTTGAACAAATTAATACTATTTTTTTATCATTTTCAATAGTTGTAAAAAACAAATACCGATCACCTCCTTGTTGTAGCTTCCATTTTTCTTGCAATTTAGCCACGGTTTCTGGAAAATTTCTAGTGCTAATATTTGCCTTATCAAAGTCAATACTATGGCGCATCTGCTTTTTTGAGTAGGGTAGCACCTTTTCTATTTTAAATCTTCTGCCAGGAAAATCAACAAGGTCCTGGCTGGTGTACAAATGAGAGTGTTTGTGAAGCTTCAGCAGCTTAAAGGCGTCGCACATGTGGTTAAATGCCCCACTTTTCATAATAGCTGCATTAGGCTCATATAGGTATTTTAGAGGAGCGCTAAGGCTAAGTTGAGCAGTGGTGTTCCATGAAAACTTAAAATTTTGAACCCCTGCCTTGGTTATATTAACGGTGTGTATCTCTGGAGTTTTTGTTTGTCCTTTAGAGAGCGTCCACAGCACTTCTTTCACCTCATTGTGCAAGGCAACAATATGTATATTAGCAACACTATGGAGGGCCTTTAGCGCCACAGAAATATCTAGCATTGGAGAGGTCTTGATAAGTAAAGTATTACATCTTTGCAATAGGTAGTCTAGATTTTTAGGTATGTTGGGCTCGCAATCTTCCAGGAAAAACACTTTTCCTTTACTATCATGACGCCTGGAAGGGTCTGCGTAAATAACATCAAAGGTTTTATTTTCAATTGCCTTTAGGCCGTCTTTAGATTGGCTTATAAAGCTGTTGTTTGGCAAGTGTTGCAAATTATGAGATACAATATCACACAGGTGCTGTTGTATTTCAAAATGATGTACTTGCGCAAAGGTTTGTGCAAAAAAATAACTGTCTATTCCAAAGCCGCCTGTTATATCTGCAAGAGTTTTACCCCCAACAAGGTTTTGTTTGTAAATGGCTGTTGCCTCAGATGAGGTTTGCTCCAGATGCAGTTTTGCAGGGTATATAATCCCTGGAGTAGTAAACCATGTAGGAAGCTTTGTTTTTGCTTTTTGTCTGCTCTCTATTTGTTGTAAAAGCTCTTTGGTGCTCACATCAGTAAAAGGGCTTCCAGAGAAGGCCAAACGTGCTAGCTCTTGCCTAAAGTCTTTAATATACTCTTGTACCTCTTTTTGTAATAAATGGTCAAACAAATGGTAAGTGTTTTGCTAGTTTGTTTTATAAAGATACTACCTAGAGGGTAGATTTTATAAATTAAATTTCTTTGATTTTTAATGAAAGGCCATATAGTCCAATGGCCGCAGCTTGGGTAACATTCATGCTGCTATTGTTTCCGTGCATTGGTATGTGCACATGGGTAGGGATACTCGCCAGTACTTTTTTTGAAATGCCCGTTTTTTCATTACCAATAAAAAGTGCAAGAGGTCTTTTTTCTAGAATATCCAACTCTTCTAAAGCCTCACTGTTTGTTGTCAATTCAAGAGCCAGGGGTTTGTACCCTTGTTTTGTAAGTTGCTTTAATACCTCTAGGGTGTCTAGATCATCTTTGTAGTTTACCAAAAGGTGGGTGCTTCTAGATGTTCTTTTAATTCTTGGACTGCTAAGGTCTATCTTGGTGCCACAAAAATAAACTTCTTTAACACCAAAGCTATCGCATAGTCTAAAGAGCCCGCCAATATTAGCAGGGCTTGTAACGCCATCGCACACGAGTATCGTGTGTGATTTTACTGCTGTAAAATGAGTATTGTCATGGGTGAGTTGCGCTGCCATCACTTAATGTTCAAAGGCGTATGTTATAATGTTGGCCCCCATGCGCAGTGCCTTTAAACGAACATCTGCAGGGTCATTGTGCATTTCTTTGTCTTCCCAGCCATCTCCAAGGTCACTCTCAAAGGTGTACAGCAGTACAATTCTCCCTTGCTTTTCTATCACAAATCCTTGTGCTCTAGCCTTGTCATGCTCATGTATTTTGGGTAATCCCTTCGGAAATTTAAAAGGAGTTAAAAATATGGGGTGATTGGCTGCTAGCTCTTTTAATTCTTGGTTTGGAAATAGTTTTGAAATTTCACCTCTCACGTATTGATCCATGCCATAGTTGTCATCAATATGTAAAAAACCACCACTGTTTAGGTATGCCCTTAGGTTTTCTACATCTTGCTCAGAGAACAAAACATTTCCATGACCCGTCATGTGTAAAAAGGGATATTCAAAAATATCGATGCTACTTGGAGTTACAACTTTTGGAGTAGCGCTCAAGCTGGTGTTTATCTCTTTGTTACAAAAAGCAGCTAAGTTTTCTAGGGCAGATGGGTTGCTGTACCAATCACCACCACCACTGTATTTTAAAACAGCAATATCTTGCCCTTGGCAAAATTGCATCAAAAAAAGAAGTACAACAGTTGTGCGTAAAATCATAGATGTAAAAGTACAAAAAACAAAAAAGGGATAACGGACTCTCTAAAAAGAAATTTTACCACTCTTACATAAGTAGCAGTGAGCTCAGAGAGCTATTAAACTTCGTTGCTATATGCAACGCTGTGGCAAGCCACAATAGCTGCCGTCTCTGTTCTTAGTCTATTTTCTCCAAGACTAACCCCAGTATAGCCCATGGATGTGGCTAGGGTAATTTCTGTGGCAGAAAAGTCTCCCTCAGGCCCAATGAGTATTAGGTGGTTTCCCTTTGGTTTAATTTGCGATTTCAATGATTTTTTTTCTAGGTCTTGACAATGCGCAATGAGTTTTTGATGTGGAACATCTTCCTGCTTTTCTAAAAAATCTTTAAAACTGCAGATAGGATGTAGTACAGGGAAATGATATTTCAAAGATTGTTTACCCGCGCTTAGTATGATTTTTTGGTACCGCTCAAGCTTAATTACTTTACGCTCACTGTGATGGCAAACTATGGGAGTAATTTGGGTGATTCCTATCTCGGTAGCTTTTTCCAAAAACCACTCAAACCGATCGTTGAGTTTTGTTGGAGAAATAGCTAGATGTAGAGGGTAGGGTAATGGTTTTTTTTGTTCAACATTTACGATGTGTACCATACAATGCTTAGGGTCATTGCTTTGAAAGGTTGCGGTAAACACTTCTCCTTTACCATTGGTAAGGTGCAGCGTATCACCTATTTGTTTTCTTAGCACTTTAGCAATATGCCTACTTTCCTCTTTGGTGAAACTAAATTGAGTGTCATTTGGGGTAAGATTTTGGCTATAAAATAATTGCATTAGGTCTATGTTTTTTTAGGTGCTACTTATAGTTTCATTCTTGCATTAGCAGTTACAGTGTTGTCTGCAAAATGCTTTTGTTTGTATTTCAGCTCTCCCACCATTGCAATCATGGCTGCATTGTCTGTGCAAAACTCAAACTTAGGGATATGTACGCGCCAGCCGTATTTTTGTTCTGCTTCTCCCAGTGCTTTTCGTATACCACTATTGGCAGAAACACCACCTCCTATGGCAACTTGGGTAATGCCCGTTTGTTTTACAGCATTTTTTAATTTATCCATTAAATAACCAACAATAGTATGTTGTAAACTTGCGCAAATATCTGCCAAGTTTTCTTCAATGAAATTTGGATTCTCTGCAACATTTTTTTGAATAAAATATAAAACAGCTGTTTTTAAACCACTAAAGCTGAAATCTAAAGGACTTACCTTTGGTTTTGGGAAAATGAATTTTTTAGGATTTCCTTGTTGTGCATATTTATCAATTAAAGGACCTCCAGGGTAGGGTAGCCCTAGAATTTTAGCGCTCTTATCAAAAGCTTCTCCTACAGCGTCATCAATGGTTTGACCAATAACCTCTAAATCAAAATAACTTGATACCCTTACAATTTGAGTATGCCCGCCACTAATGGTGAGCGCCAAAAAAGGGAAATTAGGTGCCTTTTGGCCCTCAGCTTTTATAAAATGAGCCAAAATATGCGCTTGCATGTGATTTACATCCAATAAAGGAATGTCTAGGCCAAAGGCTAAGGACTTTGAAAATGAGGTACCTACCAGTAAAGAACCCATCAGTCCAGGCCCTCTTGTGAAGGCTATGGCGCTTAGTTGTTTTTTATCGATATTTGCTTGCTGTAATGCTTGATGCACTACCGGTACAATGTTTTGTTGATGTGCTCTAGAGGCAAGTTCTGGAACCACACCTCCGTAAGCCTCATGAATTTTTTGTGTGGCTACAACATTGCTCAAGATAACACCGTTGTTAATCACAGCTGCAGCAGTGTCATCACAAGAAGATTCAATACCTAGGATATAACAATTTTTTTCTATCACGAGATTAGGGCATATTTATTGGTTGTAAAATTATAACTTTATAAGCGTATCAAAAAATTAAGAAAAATAATACTTCGTTTACTTGTAATACTTATGTTACTTGTCTTGCTGTTGGTGGTAGTTTTTTCTTTACCAAGTGTCCAAACAAAACTAGCTGGCAGGCTTACTAGTTACCTTAATCAAACCTAT
>JABHYI010000135.1 GCA_018656255.1 Bacteroidota bacterium | reverse complement strand
TAGCGGTAACAAACTCGGTCACTTTTAAAACCTTGTTATCTATTGCTTGTTGTGCTAATTCATCTTCTGTTTTTTGACGATGAATATCACGTTTCTCTCTTCTATACTTAACACCTTTTCCTTTAGAAGATTTCCCTTTAAGTTTTTCTAAGGTTTCTCTTACTTGCTTTTGGATATCTTCCTCAGTAGGCTCTACTTTTGGAACATTGGCTCTTTGAACCGCTCTTCTTACTGGGCCTCTTTTTTCTCTTGCATTTGCTGGCGAACCCCCTTTTGGAGCTTCTTTAGTGATACGACGTCTACGTCCTTTTTTATCGCCTGGTGCTCCTGGAGCAGGTTTTTTCTTTTCTGGTTTTTTAAATTGAGTTAAATCAATTTTTTGTCCTGTAAAGTTAGGACCATTTAATTTTTTATACTGAGTTGTCACCGCTTCATCTGAAACAGGAGCTTCTGGCTCCGTGTCTTTGGTAACTTGAGCCTCTTTTTTTGTTTTTACAGCCTTTGCAGCTTCTTTATCTAGTGGAGTTGCAATCTTCTTGGCTGTTTCTTTTTTGGTGGCAGTCTCTGGCTGAACATCTGGGGTGTCGTTTTTGTTCTCAGAAACCTGTACCTCAGGAGCTTGTTTTTCTTTTGGTTTTACATTACCCTTGGCGTCAAGGTCAACTTTTCCAACTTTCTTTGGGCCTTTTAGCGTTGCTTTTGCTTCAACCACTTTCTGAGCAGCATCAGCGGCAGCTTTTTCTGCAGCAGCTTTTTCTGCAGCAAGTTTTGCAGCAGCATCTGCTTCGGCTCTACGCTTCTCTTGTTCTTCGCGTTCACGCTCGCGATCATTAAAGAGCTCTTCTTTCTCTTTACGCTTCTCCTCGCCTACTTCTTTGGACTCTACTTTTTTCTCTTTGTCCTTTGCAAATCCTTCTGATAAGAGTTTGTATTCTGTGTCAGAAATTTTTGCAGTCGGGCGCGCCTCTATTTCTATGCTTTTAGATTTTAAAAAATCTACCGCGCGATCTAGAGAGATGTTAAACTCCTTAAGTACCTTATTGAGTCGTATCGATTTTACTTCAGCCATAAAAATGCTTGTCTGTTCTTTTTAACTACTTTAAATCTTGATGATAAAAATACTAATATGTATCCTACTCGTCAAATTCTTCTTTCAATATATTGATAACCTCTTGAATCGTTTCCTCCTCAAGGTCGGTACGTTTCACTAGATCATTAAAATCATAATCTAATACACTCTTGGCTGTATCAAGGCCTATTTTGTGAAATTCTGCGATGATCCACTCATCTATTTCATCACTAAATTCTCTTAACTCTACATCTTCTTCTGCTCCTTCACGCAATACATCAATTTCATATCCTGTTAACTGGCCTGCAAGTCTAATGTTGTGTCCTCCACGACCAATAGCCTTACTTACCTCCTCAGGACGCAGAATAACCTCAGCACGCTTGGTCTCTTCATTAATTTTAATTGAAGTTACCTTTGCAGGGCTCAGAGCGCGTGTTATAAATAGGTTTAAATTAGTAGTGTAATTAATTACATCAATGTTTTCATTCCCTAATTCACGAACGATACCGTGAATTCTTGAACCTTTCATACCCACACAGGCGCCAACAGGATCGATACGATCATCATAGCTTTCTACGGCCACCTTCGCCTTTTCTCCAGGAATACGCACAACTCTTTTTACGGTAATTAAGCCGTCAAAAACTTCTGGAATTTCTTGTTCAAACAATTTCTCCAAAAATACAGGATTCGCACGTGACATAACAATGGCAGGCTTATTTCCTTTTAACTCAACACTCTCGATAATTCCGCGAACATTATCTCCTTTTCTAAAGAAGTCTGAAGGGATTTGTTTGTCTTTTGGCAAGATAAGCTCATTTCCTTCATCATCCAACAATATAACCGCTCTGTGACGTATGTGATGTACCTCTGCTGTATAGATTTCACCCTCTAGGTCTTTAAACTGCTTATAGATAATGGTGTTATCATGCTCATGTATTTTTGAAATCAAGTTCTGTCTTAATGCCAAAATAGAACGACGCCCTAATTGCATTAGCTTCACTTCCTCAGAAACATCCTCGCCAACTTCAAAATCATCTTCGATTTTTCTAGCCTCCGTCAATGATATTTCCTCGTTGGGATCCATCACGTCTTGGTCTGCAACAACTACTCTGTTTCTCCAAATCTCTAAATCTCCTTTGTCTGGATTTACAATAATATCAAAATTATCATCACTCCCGTATTTTTTCTTTAGAGCATTTCTAAAAACATCTTCAAGTATCGCCATCAGGGTTACTCTATCAATCTGTTTATCGTCTTTAAATTCTGAAAACGAATCAATTAACGCTAAATTTTCCATATCATTTTAATTAAATGTTACCATAACTTTTGCTTCTACAATATCTGTGTAAGGAAGTACCGCTTGTTTTTGAACCGTTACTTTTCCTTTTCCAACAGGCTTTGGCTCACGAGCTTTCCACTCTAGGGTTACCTCGGCATCTGTTGTTTGTGTAATCTTACCTTCTATGGTTTGGCCCTGTGTTGTTTTTACTTGCAGGTTTCTACCAAGATTTTTCTTGTACTGCCTAGGCAAACTAAGTGGGCGTGAAACACCCGCAGAAAGAACATCCAAAGAGAAATCTTCTTCTTCTCTATCTAAATTATGTTCTATAGCCCTGCTTATTGCAATACAATCTTCTACTCTTACTCCCTGATCACCGTCTATAATAACAGCAATTTTATTATCTGAAGCAATTTCCATATCAATTAAGAACAAATGGGTATGTTCTTTTAATGCTTCATTTAATAATTGGGTGACTTTATCTCTCATTAAATTTTAGTTATAAAAAGAGGGGACTAGCTGTCCCCTCCTTTTCTCGTCATAAATTCTGTGCAAATATAGTACTTTATTTGATATTAAAAAACCTTAGCGCAGCACATTATTTTTTTGTATCTTCATGTAAGAAATTTTTATTAATCCTAATATACAGCCTATGAAACGCATCCTTGTTCCCACAGATTTTTCATCACAAGCAGAAAATGCATTAAAAGTAGCTGTAGAGATTGCAACCAAGCACAATAGTGAAATTTACCTCTTACACTCCCTGGACATGCCATCTCAAATTCGCGGGGTGCAAAACAATGCAAGCATGCCAGAGTCTTTATACTTTATAAAACTGGCAGAAAAAAGCTTTGAAGCGCTTTTAAAAAAAGACTACCTAGGCCCTATTGAGATACATGAAGCGATTGGGCATGACCAAATATATAGTGATATTAATAGAACCGTAGAAGAAAAAGACATTGACCTTATTGTTATGGGATCTCATGGCGCTAACGGCTTTAAAGAACTATTCATCGGTAGCAATACAGAAAAGGTAGTACGCACTGCCAACATACCTGTCTTGGTCATTAAAAACGAGCATACAGATTTTAACATTAAAGATTTTGTTTTTGCCACAGATTTTGGAGAAGAGAGCCGTTGGAGTTTTACCCAGGCACAAAAATTTGCTAAAGCCATGGATGCAAAAATGCATTTGCTATACGTAAACACGCCTGCAGGTTTTAAAACTACAGAGCAGGCAAATAAACTCATGCAAGATTTTATTAAAGATTCAAAACAAGAAAACCACACCATCAACATACACAACGCCTACTCTGTTGAGGATGGTATTTTGCAATTTGCTAAAATGAAAGGCGCAAAACTAATAGGAACAAGCACCCATGGACGTAGGGGGCTTTCACACTTTTTTAACGGTAGTATAAGCGAGGATTTAGTAAATCATGCCAACATGCCTGTAATTACCTTTAGGATACAATAACTACATCCCTATGGTTTGCTTGAAAAAAAATTCTTACAATATATAAAGGCATAAAAAAACCCAGATAGAAATTCTATCTGGGTTTTTTAAATTGTACTAAATGCTACTTAATTGTTGTGCAAAGTAACTGTACCATAGGTACCAATATCCACTTTTGGGATAGAAGCATTATAGGTTGTGTTAATTACATCAATAATTGTATTTGCAGTAAAGGCATATCCTCTTGGAGATGGATGAACTCCATCTAAAGAAAAAGCACCACCTGTTACATAAGTTGATGTTAATACACCTCCATTGTAAAAGGCGCCATTTGCAGCAACTTCTGCCAAAGCAGATTTCATGTCTCCGTATCCAAGCTCATTAGCAGCAGCTAATCCTTCAATAATAGCATTATATGATGCTCCAGCAGTAGCAACACGAGCTTGCTCTGTTGTTGTAAGCACGTATTGATTTGTTAGTGGTATAGAAACCCCTACAATACCTAATGGATTTGAAGGGTCTGGCACTGTACCTAGTGCTGAAGATGCTGTTAACACCACTAAATCATCACTTTTTACTTGACGTAATTGACCTAAAAGTGCAGCCGTTTGCGAGTCTAAACCAGCTCCTATAAGGATGGCTGTTACATCTGTTAAATCTACATCTGTCATGATAGGGTAGTTTACACCTTCTACGAAATTAATTGCGCGAATAGCAGATTCTTCTGCAGAAATAAACCC
>JABHYI010000091.1 GCA_018656255.1 Bacteroidota bacterium | reverse complement strand
TCCTTGTAAAAAATCTAACTCAATTAAAAAGTTACACTGCACAATAACTCCTCCTAGATTTTCTACCATATCACACACAGCCCTTGCAGTGCCTCCTGTAGCTAGTATATCATCATGAATTAACACCCGATCTCCAACAGCAATGGCATCTTTATGCATCTGCAGGGCGTCTGTGCCATATTCAAGATCATAGGTTTGAGAAATAGTTGTATGAGGTAACTTGCCCGGTTTGCGCACAGGTACAAATCCTGCGTTTAATGATTGTGCTAGCGTATTTCCGAAGAAAAAACCACGGGCTTCAACACCAACCACTTTGTCAATTTTTTGATCGCCAACAAGGTCCAGTAACTGCTCTAAACAAGCCTTAGAGGCCTGAGAACTTAACAACAAAGGTGTAATATCCTTAAATACAATTCCAGGTTTTGGAAAATCTTTAATGTCACGTATATAATCTTGTAGTTGTATCATATGTACTGAGTAAAACCAATAAAGGCTTACCAAAGTAAGCCGAAATACAAAAAATGTATGGAGAAACTGTTACTTGAAGCTCTCGCTCACCATAGCTATAATAGCTAAAACCAAACATACTGCTGCAGTTCCAATTACAAGTCCACCTACTCCCATTTTATACTATTTAATGTGTTAATCAATTACAAAAATAATTGATTCTTACCAACTCTCAACGACTTGTGCCATTTTATTTATATATATTTATAGTAGGTAATACAAGCTAAAAAAAATACAATATCAAATACTAAGCAATAATTCAATAGTAATGATTGAGGAATTAAAAAAAAGTTACAACCATCTTTTTGAAGATGCATTAATTAATGAAATAGTGCAAGTAGGAACTTTTAAGGAAGTTCCTGCTGGTTTTAAAATGATGGAAATAGGCGCTTATATTAAAGCAATACCTCTGCTTGTATCTGGAGTCATAAAGATTTTACGAGAAGACACAAATGGAGATGAGCTATTGTTATATTATCTTGAAAAAGGAGATACATGCTCCATGACAATGACCTGTTGTATGGGACAAACAAAAAGTGAAATTAGAGCGGTAGTAGAAACTGATGCTAAACTTATAATGATACCTGTCCAAAAAATGGAACAGTGGACTGCAACCTACACATCTTGGAGAAATTTTGTTTTTGAGAGTTATCATAATCGTTTAAATGAAATGCTTTATGCCATAGATAGTATTGCTTTTGATAATATGGACCAAAGATTACTTAACTATCTAAAAGAGAAAGCCAGAATAACCCAATCCAAGGTTATAGAAAACACACACCAAGAAATAGCCTATGACCTGCATAGCTCAAGGGTTGTAATCTCTAGACTTTTAAAAAAATTAGAGAATTTTGGAAAAATCAAACTTCATAGAAATTACATACAAATCATTGAATTAGAATAGCAATGTAACTTAAGTTACCGCTAGATAAAAAAAGTAGCCCTACTTTTGCATAGAAAAAATACAACAAATGGAATTAGTAGAAATTTTTGGATATCTAAGTGCGCTACTAATAGGCATCACTCTTGGATTAATTGGTGGAGGTGGGTCTATCTTGGCAGTACCTGTGTTGGCTTATTTGTTTTCTGTAAACGAGAAAGTGGCTACGGCATATTCTTTATTTATTGTTGGAGCTAGTGCTTTGGTTGGAGGGGTTAAACAACACTTAAAAGGATATGTAGATTGGAAAACAGCCCTTGTTTTTGGAACTCCTGCCATTGTAGGGGTTACCCTGGTGAGACACTATGTAGTTCCAGCTCTACCGGATGTTATTTTTACTATTGATGCGTTTGAGTTTACAAGAAGAATGGGCATGTTTGGCCTATTTGCCTTATTGATGATTCCTGCTGCTTTTTCTATGCTAAAAAAACGTAAAGAAAAAAAGCAGAAAGAAAATAGTACTGTTAATTACAGATACGCCTTAATTTTAATTGAAGGTTTACTAGTAGGTGGGGTTACAGGAATTATTGGTGCAGGTGGAGGATTTCTAATCATTCCTGCGCTCGTGATTTTAGCCAACATAGACATGAAAGTAGCCATTGGTACGTCTTTAATTATTATTGCTTTTAAATCCTTACTTGGATTTTTTCTTGGAGATGCACTAACCATGGATATAGATTGGAGCTTCCTTTCAATATTCACTGGAATTTCCTTACTTGGCATTTTCATAGGGAGCTACCTAGGTAATTTTATTGATGGTAGTAAACTTAAAAAAGGTTTTGGATATTTCATATTTATAATGGCCATTTTTATATTCTACATGGAGTTTTTTGTAAAACAATAAAACGATCAAACAACGATTTTAAAGAGGCCCTCATTTAGAGGGTCTTTTTTTTTGCGAAATATGTTCTTGTGTAACCTAAGTTACTGCGAGAGGTTTTGGTTCCTATTAATTTTACAACATAAAGTAAAATAATACTGTATGACCATAAAGCAAATTTATACTGGATGTTTATCTCAAGGAGCCTATTACATTGAGAGTAATGGAGAAGTAGCCATAATAGATCCACTAAGGGAAGTTCATTTCTACTTGGAGAGAGCCCAAATAGATAAAGCAAAGATAAAATACATTTTTGAGACACATTTCCATGCAGATTTTGTGAGTGGACATGTAACCTTAGCCAAAAAGACAGGGGCTCCTATAGTTTTTGGACCTAACGCTACTCCAACATTTGATGCTTTAATTGCTCAAGATGGTCAAGAATTTAAGGTAGGGAATATAACTATAATTGCCATACATACCCCAGGACATACCATGGAGAGCACCACGTATCTATTAAGGGATGAAAATGGGCAAGATCATGCTATTTTTAGTGGAGATACTTTGTTTTTAGGAGATGTAGGAAGACCAGATTTAGCTCAAAAAATGGGTGTATTAACAGAAAAAGATTTGGCTGGATTTTTATTTGACAGCTTACGAGAAAAAATAATGCCATTGCCAGATTCAGTCATCGTATATCCTGCCCATGGAGCAGGTTCTGCTTGTGGAAAAAATATGATGAAGCAAACCGTTGACACTTTAGGCAATCAAAAAAAGATGAACTATGCCTTAAGAGCTACCATGACTAAACAAGAATTTATTGAAGAGGTTACACAAGGGCTTTTACCACCACCCCAATATTTCCCCTTAAACGTGTCTATGAATAAAAACGGCTATGAAGATAGTAGTGAGGTGCTAAAACGCGGCACCAAAGGCTTATCTCCTGAGGCCTTTGAAGCCATCGCAAATCAAACTGGGGCAATCATACTTGATGTAAGACACCAAGATGCGTTTGCAAAAGGCCATATACCAAGGGCTATTTTTATAGGTCTAGATGGAGGGTTTGCGCCATGGGTTGGGGCTTTAATTGCAGATATCAAACAACCACTTTTATTAATAACAGAATCTGGCCAAGAACAAGAGGCTGTAACAAGGCTATCTAGGGTTGGTTTTGATAATACACTAGGGTATCTAAAAGGAGGTTTTGATGCATGGAAAAAGACAGCCAGAGAGTATGATACTGTTACCTCTATAACAGCAGAAACATACAGGCAAGAGCAAAAAGAAAACCCATCCCCCGTGTTTGATGTTAGAAAACAGAATGAGTTTATGAGTGAACACCTAGAGAATGCAATAAATACACCTCTTGGTAATATAAATGAACATTTAAATGACTTTCCAGAAAACAACACTTTTTACCTTCACTGTGCTGGAGGATATAGAAGTATGATTGCAGCATCTATATTAAAAAATCGAGGTATTCATAATTTAATAAACATAGAGGGAGGATTCACTGCTTTAAAACAGAGTGGCATTAAAATTTCAGAATTTGTATGCCCATCTACTCTATAATTTACAAATCATAAAATCTAAAACATGGCTTTATTCTCTTTTCTATTTGGTAGCGAAAAAAACGAATCTGTATTTCTTATAGATACGCATGAACTTAAAGAGGCTGTTACACAACACAATGTGCAACTCATAGATCTAAGAACACCTAATGAATATAGTAGCGGCCATATAGATAAAGCAATAAATATTGATTTTTTAAATCAAAATGGCTTTAAGGCAGCTTTTTCAAAACTTGACAAAAAAAAGCCTCTATATCTCTATTGCCGCTCTGGAAATAGAAGTAGTAGAGCTGCCAAACAATTAGCAGGTCTAGGTTTTGAAAAAATATACGACCTAAAAGGTGGGTATATGAAGTGGAGGAATCAATAAAATATTAATTACAACATAACTTAATAAAAATGAATTGGATTTACGACCCATGGCCTTGGTATATTGCTGGCCCAATGATAGCTTTTATTATGTTTTTACTTATCATGGTAGATAAGTCTTTTGGAATGTCTTCAAACTTAAGAACCCTTTGCACTATGTGTGGAGCAGG
>JABHYI010000098.1 GCA_018656255.1 Bacteroidota bacterium | reverse complement strand
GTTTAACTCCATAGATTTTGGAGGTTTAAAGCAAGATGTTATTAATGCCATGACAGATTCTCAAGATTGGTGGCCTGCAGATTATGGAAATTATGGTCCATTTATGGTTCGTATGGCTTGGCATAGTGCTGGTACCTATAGAGTTGGAGACGGGCGTGGTGGAGCACGTTCTGGATCGCAACGTTTTGCGCCAATAAATAGTTGGCCAGACAATGGTAATCTAGACAAAGCACGTTTATTACTTTGGCCTATTAAAAAGAAGTATGGAAACAAATTGTCTTGGGCAGATTTAATGATTCTTGCAGGGAACTGCGCAATGGAATCTATGGGATTTGAAACCTTTGGTTTTGCTGGTGGACGTGAGGATGTTTGGGAGCCAGAACAAGACATATATTGGGGTTCTGAAACCGTGATGGGAGAAAATAAAGAACGTTACGCAGAAGGTGAATTAGAAGATCCTTTAGCTGCTGTAATGATGGGTTGGATTTATGTAAATCCTGAAGGACCCAATGGAGATCCAGATCCAATGGGCTCTGCAAAAGACATTAGAGAAACCTTTGGTAGAATGGCAATGAATGATGAAGAAACGGTAGCCCTTGTTGCGGGTGGACATACTTTTGGTAAAGCGCATGGTGCCGCAGATCCAGACAAGTATGTTGGACCATCACCACATGGAGCTCCTATAGAAGAAATGAGTACGGGTTGGAAAAATTCTTTTGGTACAGGAGTTTTAGATGATACCATTACAAGTGGTATAGAAGGCGCTTGGACACCAAATCCAACAGTTTGGGACCATGATTATTTTGATATGTTACTAAACTATGATTGGGAACTTACAAAAAGTCCTGCAGGTGCACATCAATGGAAACCAACACCAGCATCAAATGCTAAAAAAGCACCCAAAGCGGGAGATGCAAACAATACGCAAGATTTAATGATGACTACTGCAGATATTGCTTTAAAGCAAGATCCAGCGTATTTAGAAATTTCTAAACGTTTTCACAAAGACCACAAAGCTTTTGAAGATGCTTTTGCAAGAGCGTGGTACAAATTAACACACAGAGATATGGGACCAATCTCTAGATATTTAGGTCCAGAAATACCAAAAGAAGAATTACTTTGGCAAGACCCAATTCCAGCAGGGCAATCACTATCTGAAACAGATGTAACAACCTTAAAGAGCCTAATTTTAGCCTCAGACCTTACGATATCTCAATTAGTTTCTACGGCTTGGGCTTCTGCATCAACCTTTAGAGGGTCAGACATGAGAGGTGGCGCAAATGGAGGAAGAATCCGTTTGGAACCTCAAAAAAATTGGGAGGTAAATTCTCCTAAGCAGTTAGCAATGGTTCTCGCTAGTTATGAAACTATTAAATCTAATTTTAATGGAAGTGTTTCTATTGCAGATTTAATTGTCCTTGGTGGTTGTGTAGCAATAGAAGAGGCTGCTTCAAAGGCGGGACATGCTATCTCTGTCCCTTTTACAAGTGGTAGAGCAGATGCTTCTCAAGAGCAAACGGATGTTGCTTCTTTTGGTTATTTAGAACCGAAAGCAGATGGGTTTAGAAATTTCATTAAAAAAGATTTAAATCTAGCAGCAGAAGAATTATTGATTGATAAAGCGCAATTATTAACACTTAGTATTCCAGAAATGACTGTTTTAGTTGCAGGTATGAGAGTTTTAGGCACCAATTATGACGCTTCGAAATACGGTGTATTTACAGATACTGTTGGCACACTTACCAATGATTTCTTGGTAAATATCTTAGATTTTAGCAACACTTGGAAAGCAACTTCTAAAGATGACACCTTATTTGAAGGATTTGACAGAAGAACAGGCATTATCAAATATATAGGAACAAGAGCCGATTTAATTTTTGGATCTAACACAGAACTTAGAGCAATTGCTGAGGTATACGCTGCAGATGATGGTAAAGATAAGTTTGTTATAGATTTTGTAGCTGCTTGGGCCAAGGTGATGAATCTAGATAGGTTTGATGTAATGTAATTGTATTTAAAAACTATATTTAACAATAAAAAAGGTGATGCAGTACGCATCACCTTTTTTTATGAATGACTTTTTTTAAGGGGTTTATATATGCGCTAGACTATATGATTTAACAAGAATTTATGAGCCATGAAATGTTGTAAATATTACTTTTATAAAAAAAAAATTGAAATATGAAAAAAACAACCTTTAGCGCATCAATGCTAGCGTTACTTGCAGCATTTGTTTTAACAACATCTTGTAAAGATGGTGCTAAGTCTAGCGATAGTGCAAAACTATCTGTTGCCTATGAAAAATACGAATTAGAAAATGGTTTAGATGTTATTCTTCACCAAGATAAAAGTGACCCAATAGTTTCTCTAGCGGTTCAGTACGGTGTGGGCTCCAACAGGGAGAAAACAGGTCGTACCGGTTTTGCTCACTTATTTGAGCATATGTTATTTCAGGAATCAGAAAATGTACCACAAGATCAATTCTTTAAGAAAATACAAGATGCAGGTGGAACCTTAAATGGAGGAACCTGGAAAGATGGCACTATATACTATGAAACGGTTCCAAACAATGCCATGGAAATGATGATGTGGCTTGAGAGTGATCGTATGGGTTGGTTCATAAATACAGTTACCGAGTCTGCTTTTGAAAACCAACAAGAAGTGGTCCAAAATGAGAAGCGTCAACGTGTAGATAACAATCCTTACGGACATACCGGGTGGGTTATAGACAAAGCAATATACCCACAGGGGCATCCATACAACTGGCAAGTTATTGGCGAGCTGGTAGACCTGCAGAGTGCTACTGTTGCAGATGTTCGTGAGTTTTATGAAAAATTTTACGGTCCTAATAATGCTACTTTGGTATTGGTAGGTGATTTCGAGACAGACCAAGCTAAGGTTATGATTGAAAAATATTTTGGTGAAGTTAAAAGAGGTCAAGAAGTGCCAAAATTAACCCCAATGCGAAC
>JABHYI010000175.1 GCA_018656255.1 Bacteroidota bacterium | reverse complement strand
AATTAGAAACATTGGAAGATGTGTGAAAAGTGCAGGTTTAGATTTGTCTGATATTACATTAGAACCTTTGGCTTCTGCATCTGCAGTTTTAAGCCAAGAGGAAAAAGAAGCTGGTGTTGCGTTGATTGATATAGGTGGTGGAACCACAGATTTAGCAATTTTCAAAGACGGTATTATACGCCACACTGCGGTAATTCCTTTTGGAGGAAATGTCATTACCGAAGACATCAAAGAAGGTTGCAGTATTATTGAAAAGCAAGCAGAATTGCTTAAAATAAAATTTGGTTCTGCATGGCCTGGAGAAAATAGAGATAATGAAATTGTTTCTATTCCTGGATTAAGAGGAAGAGATCCTAAAGAGATAACATTAAAAAATCTGTCCAAAATCATCCACGCTAGAGTGGTTGAAATTATTGAACAGGTATATTTAGAAATAAAAAATTACGGCCACGAAGAGCAAAAAAAGAAATTAATTGCCGGAATTGTTCTAACTGGTGGAGGTGCTCAATTACAGCATTTAAAACAGTTGGTGGAGTATATAACGGGTATGGATACCAGAATAGGGTATCCTAATGAGCATTTGGCTGGAGATAGTGATAGTGAAACCACTAGCCCACTATATGCAACTGCCGTTGGCCTTGTGATGAATAGCCTAGAGAGTAAAGCGCGTGCCCACAGAATAGCTAAACCAGAAGATGGAGGTCCTACAGGTGATGGGCCAGCTCCAGGTGATGATGATTCAACAAATCCTGAGGGAGAAACTGATGATTCTCCACAAGAGACAGATAAACGTCCAAGTATTTTTGATACTTGGGCAGAGAAGTTTAAGCAATTTCTAGACAACGCAGAATAAAAGAAACAACAGTTAAAAAAAATATAATAACCCTCGCAAAAAAAAAGTATATGCCAGAATTTGACAACATATCGTTCGATCTGCCCAAAAACCAATCAAATGTCATTAAAGTAATTGGCGTTGGTGGTGGTGGTAGTAATGCCATAAATCACATGTTTAATCAAGGGATTAAAGGTGTAGATTTTGTGATTTGCAACACAGATGCACAAGCATTAGAGAACAGTGCTGTTCCAAATAAAATCCAATTGGGTATAGACCTTACAGAAGGTCTTGGTGCTGGTGCCAATCCTAAAATTGGAGAACAATCTGCTGTAGAGAGTATGGCAGAGATTAAAAGCATGCTAACAACCAATACAAAGATGATTTTTATCACCGCTGGTATGGGAGGAGGTACCGGTACAGGAGCTGCGCCAATAATAGCGAGAATGGCAAAAGATCTTGATATTTTAACTGTTGGTATTGTTACGATTCCTTTTCACTTTGAAGGAACCATGCGTAACGAACAAGCTCAAATTGGTGTAGAAAATTTACGTCAAAATGTAGATAGTTTGGTTGTTATTAATAACAATAAATTACGTGATGTATACGGAAATCTTGGCTTTAAAGCTGGGTTTTCAAAAGCAGATGAGGTACTGGCCACTGCAGCGCGTGGGATTGCAGAGGTAATTACACATCACTACACACAAAATATTGATTTACGTGACGCTAAAACAGTGTTGTCTAACAGTGGTACTGCCATTATGGGTAGTGCAACGTCAAGTGGTGCAAATCGTGCACAAATTGCCATTAATAAAGCACTAGATTCCCCTCTTTTAAATGATAACAAGATAGCGGGAGCTAAAAATGTATTGTTACTTATTGTTTCTGGTACCGAAGAGATAACCATAGATGAGATTGGAGAAATAAGTGATCATATCCAGACAGAGGCTGGTCATGGAGCCAATATTATTATGGGTGTTGGTGATGATGAAACACTAGATGGATCTGTTTCTATTACCGTTATTGCGACAGGATTTGATGCAGAGCAGCAAAATGAAATCACCAATACGGAGACTAAAAAAATTATTCATACCCTTGGCGATGAGGCTAAGGCGCAACTAGACCTAACTCCTAATGTAACGGCAACACAAGTTGTATTGCCACCGCAAACCAAAAGAGATGTTGCTACAAGTGAGGTTTCACAGGAGCCCATTATAGTGCACACACTCTTTGAAGAAGAGGAGCAAGAGCCAGAGGCGTTTCAACAAGTTGCACCACAAACCCAACAAGAGCCATTTGAGGGATATATAGCAACTACAGATCTTATCAAGAATATTGATGTAGAGTCTAACCTGGTTGACATACATTTTCTTGCAGAGTTTGAGCAATTGGTTATCAATGAAATTAGTGTAAACAATTTTGAGGTAATACAGCCAGAGATTGTTTCTCCTAAGGCTGTTGAAGAGACTCAGCCTACTGAAGTTACTGCCCTTGATCAAGATGCAGTTGCTGAGTTTGAAATCAATGATATAGAAGAGAATCTTATCCCTGAAAAGGAAGCTGCTCAAGAACCTATGCTAATGTTTGATATGCCTTTGCATGATAGCCCCCATGAGCAGGATACAGTGGTGCACTCATTAGAAGAGCCGGTTATAGCACAAGAGCAAGAAGAGACAGCTTTAGAAATAGAACTGCAGCCTGAAGTTGTGGCCACTGATGTTGAAGATATTGAGGTAACAGATCACCTAGAGGTTGTTCCTGTTAGTGAGGTTTCTAAAGGCGGAGTGGTAACGCGTTATAGTCTTGATGATTATACGGCCAAGGAAGAAGAACTTACAAGTGCTACTCCAGCCCAAGCGCCTCAGGTTACGGAGGTTTTAGTGGAAGAGGAGCTTGTTTTTGAAACTAAGATTGTGGAGCCAGCCCCACAAGAGAAGGAGCTAGAAAACGCGCCACAAGACCCAATGAATACTCCTATCTCAAAATTATTGCGAGACCGCACAGAGGAGCGTAAGCGTAAGATGAAAGATTTCAACTATAAATTCAGAAACAGCGCCTCAAAGATTGATGATATTGAGAAGCAGCCTGCCTATAAAAGAGCAGGGATTGAGTTAGATGATGTTTCTAGTGAGGTACATCTTTCAAGAACATCAGTGAGTGATGATGATGACGAGATAGAGTTAAGAAGCAACAATAGTTTTTTACACGATAATGTAGATTAATTACAAGAGTATCTCCCCCGAGATATACTTGTGTACTTAATATTAAAAAACACATTAATAGCTATTAATGGGTTTTTTATAGACATGACAATTGTAGTTAATTTCCTATCTTCGTGGTCTAATTTTTATACCCATACCTATGAGTTTATCAGCAAAAATTATGGATGCCATGAAAATGGCTATGAAAAGTAAAGACACCCTTGCCCTGCAGGCACTACGTTCTGTGAAGAGTGCTATTTTACTGGCTCAAACCCAAGATGGAGCAAAGCAAGATATTAGCCCTGAGGATGAAATAAAACTACTTCAAAAACTGGTAAAACAGCGCAAAGATAGCGCTGCTATTTTCGCTACTCAAGGACGCTCAGATTTGGCAGATCCAGAATTAGCAGAAGCTGCAGTAATTGAGCAGTTTTTACCACAGCAACTAAGCGAGGCTGAGGTGGCCGTCATGGTAGATAAGGCTATTGAGGCCACAGGTGCAAGCACTATGGCAGATATGGGTAAGGTAATGGGCATGGTTACAAAACAAGTGTCTGGTAGGGCAGACGGGAAAACCATAAGCACACTTGTAAAGGCACGCCTATCAAATTAATAAATATAACAATACAGCACCTATAGTATAGGTGTTTTTGGCCTAGTAGTTCAACTGGATAGAATATCAGATTTCGGCTCTGACGGTTGGAGGTTCGAATCCTCTCTGGGTCACCAATAAATAGTGCAAATAAAAAAAACACCAAGCCTCGCTTGCGTGTTTTTTTTATTTGAACCACCCGCCACATAATTCTTTGTTAAAAATAAGCGCCTCTGGCTAGCGGGTGGCAAAGCCTTTTTACCTTTGTAAAAAAAAACTATGCTTTCTAAAATATTTTTGTGTTTGCTGCTCACATGCACTATGGCCACTGCCCAAAACACTACAGCATCTTTATATGATATTTCCCTTACAGATATCTCTGGAGCGCCTCTAGATTTAAGCCAATATAAAGGCAAAAAAATACTATTTGTTAATGTGGCCTCCAAGTGCGGGTTTACCTCGCAATACGATGGTTTGCAGGAGCTGTATAAGACCTATAAAGATAAACTTGTGGTTATAGGGCTGCCTTGCAATCAGTTTGGTGGCCAAGAGCCAGGAACTGCCAAGGAGATAGAATCTTTTTGTAGGGCTAACTATGGGGTAGATTTCCCGCTCTCATCCAAAATTGAGGTAAAAGGGGCCAGCCAACACCCAATCTATAAGTGGCTTACTTCCAAGAGCCAAAATGGGGTGATGGATTCTACAGTAAGGTGGAATTTCCAGAAATATCTGGTAGATGAGAACGGCCAGCTCATTGATTATTTTTACTCAACCACAAAACCAATGAGCAGTAAGATTATAAAATTATTGTAATAGAACGTAACAACATAAAAAAAGCCTCACGTACTCGTGAGGCTTTTTTTACATACTGTTTTTAATTAAGGTAGCTGGAATATATCTTCCACCTTGCACTTAATGGTTTTTGCTATTTTTAGGGCCAAAACCGTAGAGGGGATATAAATACCATTTTCTATGGCATTGATACTCTTTCTAGACACCTCTGCCGCCTCAGAGAGTTCTTGCTGGGTGAGATTGGCAGCTTTTCTAAGCTGCTGTAGGTTGTTTAAAAGTTTTTCATGGTCCTTGCCCATGCTTATTGTTTTTCAAACTCCTCAACAGCACTAGTGAGTTCTTTACCCGTGTTTGGGTACAAGTAACCAGCAATAAGGGTTCCTATACCAATAAGCCCCACCAGGCAGCCAACCCCTTTTAGGATAGATCCTAAAAAAAACATGCCAAAACCAAAAAGGCCCATGCCTACAAAGGTTGTAATCACTCCACTTCTTCTATAATCTATGGGGTCTTTTTTTCTTTCTTCAAAAATAGCCATCAGCTTTTCTATTTTATCTGGGTCATTCAAGCTTTTTGAAATCTCTACTGCTGTTTCTCTTTTTTCTTTACCCTCCAGATATTGCCAATAAAAAGCTGCTAGTGGAATGATAATTCCTGTCGCCATTCCTAAAACGGGTATAATAATTTCTGCACTCATAGTCTTGTATTTAAAATGTAACGCAAAGGTAACATTTTAAAGTGTAACTTAAAGGTTACAAATTAATTTATTTTTAAAATGATAAAAAATAGAATCTAAGAAGCTAGCAGCGCTTTAAGATTGGTAATAGTTTTGGTAGGATCTTCAGATTTAAAAACATAGCTACCCGCCACTAGTACATCTGCTCCAGCGTCTGCAAGTTGTTTGGCGTTTTTATTAGTGACTCCGCCATCAATTTCTATGATGGTGTTGGCTCCTTTTCTAATAATTAATTCTTTTAAAGCAATTACTTTGTCATAGGTGTTTTCTATAAAACTCTGGCCGCCGAAACCAGGATTAACACTCATAAGGCACACAAGGTCTATGTCTTGTATGGTATCTTCTAGAAGCGATATGCTTGTATGAGGATTTAAAGCAACTCCAGCTTTCATGCCCTGGGCTTTTATGGCCTGCAGGTTTCTGTGCAAATGTGTACAAGCCTCATAGTGTACCGTTAGTATATCTGCACCTAAGTTTTTAAAGGTTGAAATATACCTGTCTGGATCTACTATCATAAGATGCACATCTATAGTTTTTGTTGCATGTTTTGCAATATCACGCAACACTGGCATTCCAAAAGAAATATTAGGCACAAAAACACCGTCCATGATATCTATATGAAACCAATCTGCATCAGAATTGTTGATCATCTCAATATCACGTTGTAAGTTGGCAAAGTCTGCAGCTAAAACTGAAGGGGCTATAAGGGTGTGGCTCATGGTAGTAGTAAAAAAGGTTGTATTAAACGTTGAATTTTTTCTGAGGTACTAACTTTGTTTTCTTTTAAATAGGCATCTATGGTAGCCAATTGCTCCGCAGTACGAACAATATTAAAGTCTGTGCTGTAGTCAGAGAATAATGCCTTTTGTTTGGGTCTGTTAATAATCTCAAATATTGAATGATGCCTTGGGTCGTTCTTTATTTTATTCTCATACAGTGACATGATGATATCTTTATCTCCCTCTAAAACCTGGAAAAAATTACCCAGTTCAAATAGAAGTATGCCAGTTACATTTCTTAGGCTATTAGTAGTGTAGGTTTTATTGTAAATTCCTTCTAGTGCTTCTTTTTCAAGCCCATCAACGGCCTTGCTAGAGTAGCAAATGGTATGAATCATGTTAGTAGGTGTTAATAGTGCCAATATGTTGTTAAAGGTAATAAAAAAAAATCCAGTGTAAGACTCCTTGTTGGCTATCTACTAATTAATCAATACAAGGTTTTTTTATAGGCTGTTATTGATACTTGTTACTGAGTATGTTACAATAAAAAAGCGCCTTTCAGTTAAAGAAAGGCGCTTTGCTATTTAATAAAAGAAAAACATGTATTAGTCTCTTTTTCTTCTGTCATCTCTTCTTGGAGGACGACGATCATTGTTGCGTTCTCTAGGAGCTGGTGCTACGTATCCTTCTGGTTTTTCCATAAGAGCTTTACGAGACACTTTCTCTTTTCTAGTGCGTTTGTCAAGACCAAAGTACTTCACATCAAATACATCACCCATGTTTACCACATCGCTAACGTTTTCTGTGCGTTCCCAAGCTAGCTCAGATACGTGTAATAATACTTCGTTTCCTGGAGCTTCCATATACTCAACAACAGCACCAAAATCTAACATTTTAATTACTTTCACCTCATATGCAGATCCTACAGTAGGCTTAAATGTAATAGAGTCAATCTTAGCAAGTACTGCGTCAATTCCTTCTTGACCTGTACCTAGGATTTCAACAATTCCCTCTTCTGTTACTGGATCTTCGTTGATAACAATTGTTGTTCCAGTAGTTTTTTGAAGTTCTTGTATTACTTTTCCTCCTGGTCCTATAAGAGCGCCAATAAATTCATTTGCGATACGAACACCTACCATTTTTGGAGCGTATT
>JABHYI010000026.1 GCA_018656255.1 Bacteroidota bacterium | reverse complement strand
TGGGAGCAATATAAAAACCAGTATGTTTCTATACACTGCGCTACAGAGGCTATTATTCCTGCATGGGCTTTTATGCTTGTTAGCACAAAACTAATCCCTCATGCCAAAAAAACAGTAATTGGATCTCAACAAACCTTAGAAACAATTTTATTTACTGAGGTTTTAAACACCCTAGATGTTAGCCAATACCAAGACTCGCCAATTATTATTAAAGGGTGCGCAAACAAACCAATCCCTGCGGCAGCTTATGGAATGTTGATTTCAAAATTACAACCCATTGCAAAAAGTATTATGTATGGGGAGGCATGTTCTTTTGTGCCACTTTATAAAAATTAGCCTAAATCTAGAATTGTGCTATTTAAAAAAAACCTACTTTAATAAAAAACAATGAAAAAAATACTCCTATCAATAGTATGCTGCCTTGTTACTTTTACTGGGTTTTCTCAAGAAAAAAAAGAGGCTGCTAAGGGTCCATGGACTAAGGTTACAAATATGTCACTGCTTTTTAACCAAGCAGCGTTTAACAACCAGTGGCAAGGTGGTGGTACGTCAAATTATGCTGCAAACTTTGGCCTAATTCATGATGCCAACTACAGTAAAGACAAACTCACCTGGGATAACCGCATTGTTATAGACTACGGTATTGCCAATCAAAAAGATCAAGAATTTACAAGAAAAACCAATGATAGATTTGAGCTCAGCTCGTTGGTGGGTAAACAAATCAAGGAGACGCCATGGTATTATTCTTATTTCTTGAATGCAAGAACTCAACTCACCAATGGCTATGATTGTGGAGAAGACGAAGATGGAAATCCTATTAGAACTGAAACCACAAAAATTTTATCTCCAGGTTATTTCCAAGCAGGTCTGGGAATCTTGTGGAAAAAAAGTGATAATCTAAAACTGAACATTGCCCCTGCAACAGCCCGTTTAATACTCGTAAATAGTCAATTCACTGATGTTGGGCAAGGACAAAGCGCCATTGATGCTTTTAACCAAATTGGGTATTTTGGGGTGAAAGCTAATGAGACTTCACGTTTCGAATTTGGTGCCGCCATTGGAGGGTACGGCAAATTTACTTTGTCAAAAAATATAGTGATGGAAAATGTGCTTAATTTATACAGCAACTATCTTGAAGACCTAAAAAATGTAGATATAGATTACACCATAAGCCTGGTGATGTCTGTAAATAAATGGATTACTGCAAATATAGCCTTTCAGGCTATTTACGATGATAATGCCGTAAAAGGATTTCAAATCAGAGAAGCGATAGGGGTTGGGCTTACCTATGGTTTTTAAAAAAACACTGTAATTTAAAAAAACCAAGTTTAGAACAAAAGTTCTTAAACTTGGGTTTTTTTATAGTTATTCAATATACTCTTGAGGGTATAAAAAACTATTATAAGGAAACCGTGTTACATGAATTTCGCGAACCTTATCATACACTACTTTTCTAAAACTTTCGAAATTTTGTTTTTCTAGGGCAGATACAAAAATAGCATCCCCATTGGTTTTATTCATCCAAGTTGCTTTCCACTCCTCTAAGGTAAAGTGTTCTTTTGTTTTCTCTGTTACCAGATCGTCACTATCAATGGTTTTGTTGGTAAAAGCATCAATTTTATTAAACACCATAATCGTTGGCTTGTCTGCACTTTTAATTTCGTCCAAAATAGTTCCTACACTGGCAATATGATCTTCAAAGCTTGGGTGTGAGATATCTACCACATGTAATAATAAATCTGCCTCTCTTACCTCATCTAGGGTGCTTTTAAAAGATTCTACAAGTTGTGTTGGGAGTTTGCGTATAAAACCAACGGTGTCGGTAAGTAAAAATGGAAGATTCCCCACCACTACTTTACGCACTGTTGTATCTAGAGTGGCAAATAATTTGTTTTCTGCAAAGACATCACTTTTGCTAATTGCATTCATCAAAGTAGATTTCCCAACATTGGTGTAACCTACAAGTGCAACCCTTACTAATTTGCCTCGATTTCCTCGCTGGACTTCCATCTGGCGATCAATCTTTTTTAGCTTCTTTTTCAGCAATGAAATACGATCTCTAACAATACGCCTATCTGTTTCAATTTCTGTCTCTCCGGGTCCTCGCATTCCTATACCCCCGCGCTGTCTCTCAAGGTGTGTCCACATACCTGCTAGTCTTGGGAGTAAATACTCATATTGTGCCAGCTCAACTTGTGTTCTAGCATAACTTGTTTGGGCACGCTGTGCAAAAATATCTAGTATTAAGTTGGTGCGATCAATGATTTTGCACTCCAGGATTTTTTCAATATTTTTTTGTTGCGCCGCAGAGAGTTCATCGTCAAAAATAACTGTTCCAACACCATGCTGCTGAACATAGGTAAGTACTTCTTCTAATTTACCAGTTCCTATAAACGTTTTAGGATTTGGTTTTTCCATTTTCTGCACAAAACGTTTGAGTACTTCACCACCAGCTGTGAAGGCTAAAAACTCAAGTTCGTCAAGATATTCTACAGATTTAGCTTCGTCTTGCTTTTGAGTAATTAAACCAATGAGTATGGTTTTTTCGTATTCAATGTCTTTTTCTTCTATCATAAGTCTTTAAAAAAACAAAGGTACGAAAGACAAACAGACAAATTTCAATACATTGTAAGCGAAGGTAATTTATTTTAGAGCTCAAAAAAGATCCTAATTTTAAAGAAATAATTTGAAACTACCTAAAAACAAGAGTGTTAGTTACTGAGGCTAAATTAATTGCTTTGTTACAAACAGCTAAAACTCATTTTAAAGCCTCTTAAACCATGGATAAACCCCGTGTTTTTGTTGTAAACAGGGGGTTTTATTGGGGTTTTAATCGATAAATAATAACGCTACATCTAAAAACAGGTATATGTTAACATTATATTAAAATTTTACTTAAATTTAGCTACAAAATAATACCAAAAAAAAATATAAATGAACATTAAATTACTCTCTCAAAAAAATACACGCACGTATCGATTTGTAAAGAACCTAAGCACTACTATAGCGTCTATGGTGGTTTTTTTATGCCTTAGCGTGTCATATGGTCAAACCACAATTCCTTGTGCTGATGGCTCTTTTAACGACACCTACTGTTACACTCCCAATGATACTACTCAAATAGTATATACTAGTGACACAGGCTTTCCACTAAGACTTACATTTATTGAAGGTCAAGTAGAGCTAAATTTTGACGAAGTCATCATCTTAGACTCAGATGGAGTTACCAACCTTAATGCTGGTAATCCTTATGGAAATACAGGTGATATGTCTGGATTTGTTTTCGAGTCTAGTGGAGACACCATTACTCTGCAAGTTACCTCAGATGGTATTGCTAGTTGTTCAGATGGTTTATTTGTTCCATTAAATTATGATATTAATTGTTTAACCTGTACCGATCCTACCATTGAGTTTACAAATGACGGAATGTGCGAAACAGGTCAACAATTCACCATTGGTGTAGATATTACCGATCTAGGTAGTTCTACAAGCATCACCGTTACTGATGACCAAGGAAGTGCGGCGCAAACTGCAACAACAGCAGGTGTTTTATTCTTCGGTCCTTACCCAGCAACAACAGGGGTTACTTTTACTGTTGAAACTGGAGATTTAAACTGTGATTTCACAAGTGGTATTATTGAGTGTCAAGCCCAAGGAAGTTGTGATGTATTGGATGCAGGATTTGACATGTTTATTGATTGTGAAACATTTTGTACAGATTTAGTTGCAGATTATATTGCACTGCCTAACCTAGACACTACCTCGTATCAAATTCAAGGACCTCTTTGTGATGTGCCACCTGTTACGGGTGGAACTCCAACAAATCTAACAATAGATGACGTTTGGAGTGGATTGATTGCATTGCCTTTCGAATTTAATTTTTATGGCAACTCTTACACAAATGTTGTTGCTGGTGCAAACGGACAGCTTTCTTTTAACGCTGCTCTAGCTGGAAATTATAACGGATGGAACATGGATCCTGCAGACCAGATCCCTACCAATGACGCCAACTACCCTTTAAACACTGTTTTTGGTGCTTATCATGATATTAATCCTGGTGTTGCCCCGGCTGCTCCAGATAGAATAAACTATTTTGTAAATGGCGTTGCTCCTTTTAGAGTTTTTGTACTAAACTTTAATGCAGTGCCTCAGTTTGGGTGTAACGAGCTTTTAACAACTCAGCAAATTTTATTGTATGAATCATTAAACGTGATTGATGTAAATATTATCAACAAGCCTGTGTGTGCTACCTGGAATGATGGTCTAGCCGCCATAGGATTACAGGGAAACAATCTTACAGAATTTAGTGTCCCTGAAGACAGAAATGTTGGAACTTGGGAAGTTACCAATGAAAATTGGCGTTTTGTTCCTAATGGAGGGCCTGTAACAAATGCAAGTATTTTTGAATGGAGAGACGCTGCCGGAAACGTGCTGAGTAATGATCCTGTTTTTACGGTATGTCCAGATCAAACTACAGTATATACTGCAGCTTTAGTAGTTGAGATGCCTGACGGAAGTTTTGATGAACTTACAGATACAATAACGGTAACTAAAGAAAATGGATGTTCTCCTTTTGATTGTACAGATGATGTGTTCCTAGAAGATTTCGGAACTGGTGTCGGTAGAACTACTCACCCTTTTACACCTTTAGAATTTAATGCCACTACACAATTAAATCCTAACCAATATGCTGTAACAAACATATCAACGGGTCTTAATTTTGGATGGCACCAGGGTATGGAAGACAATACCAGTGGAGACACAAATGGTAGGGCAATTTTCTTTGATATTTCTGACCAACCATCTCAAATTGAAGTCTATAGAAGAGATATCGCCGTAACGGCAAACACCTCTCATATTTTTGATTTTGCAATGACAACCATGTATGATATTGATACTAATATCTGTTCAGGAACAGGAATAGACTCAAGAATTATTTATCAAATAGAAGATGCCGCGGGTACTGTTCTGGCAACAAGCACAACAGGAAATGTGCCAAATGGCGCAAATCCAAACTGGATTAGATATTCTCTAGAATTTAATCCTGGAGACAACACAACAGTTCAGGTGGTTCTATTAAATGATATTTTTGGGGTCTGTGGAAACGACATTGCCGTAGATGATATTAGAATTCGCGCAGAAGGCACCTCGCCAACTGTAGACGCGCCTATGGATATGTTCTCTTGTGAGGACACCCCAGGTAGTGATACAGCAACCTTTGACCTTACTTCACAGATTGCTGAAATATTAGATGGTCAAAACCCAGCAGATTTTGAAATCACATTCCATACCACTCAAGAAGATGCAGACTCGGGAGATAACCCAATAGCAACAGCTGCTGCCTATCAAAACACGGTGAATCCTGAAACTATTTACACAAGGGTTCAGCGTTTAAATCAAGATGATTGTTTCACTACAACATCCTTTGATTTGATTGTTGAGCTTCCTATAGTAGTTACAACCAATTTACCATCACAATTAGACGTGTGTGCTAATGAAGATGCCGCTGCCATAGATGCTACGCCAACAAATAGTGGTATAGATCTTAACTCTGTGAGTTATGAGTGGACAAATGCTAGTGGCACCATAGTATCAACAGATGCTATATTTACTCCTTTAGAATCTGGTACTTATACCGTAACAATTTCTATCCCACCATGTAGTGAAACTACCGTGAGCATAGATGTAGTGGTGAAACCAGTTCCAGATCTAGATTTAGGAGAAGACGTTACCCTTTGTGATAGTGAAGATTTTGAAATTGTTCCAGCTATTTCTGGAGACACAACTGGAGCTAGTTTTTTATGGAGCACAGGCGATACAGGCACCTCTATATTTGTAGATCAAAGTGGAACCTACTCTCTTGAAATCACCACCGTTGATGGCTGTGTTGTTACAGATGAGATTGTTGTAGTTATTTCTGACCCAGTAGTGGTAACGCTCAATGAAGACTTTGATGTTTGTCCAGATTTTGAAACTATTATCACCGCAAACTCTAGTGATGCTGGTGTAACCTATCAGTGGTTCGAAAATGGAACACTAATCCCTGACCAGGGAGAAAACACGCTAGTTATTACATTGTCTCAAAATGGTTCTTCAACACAGGAATATAGTGTAGTAGTTACAAATAGTGATGGATGTATGGGCACAGCTGTTGTGAATGTATCTCTGTATACAGACAATGAAAACTGTGTTATTTCTCAAGGTATCTCTCCAAACGGGGATGGCCTTAATGATGTACTGGATCTAAGTTTCTTAAACAATAGAGCAGGAATTAATTCTTTCCAGGTATTTAATAGAAATGGTACTACTGTATATGAGTTTGTAAATTACTCTAACCAATGGGGAGGACAAACCACAGATGGAGAAGAGTTACCTACAGGAACCTATTACTATGTTTTAGGATTAAACGCTGAAGACCCTGTATTTGGATCTAGCTACACAGGATGGGTATACATCAATAGAGAGAAAAACTAATATTATATAAAGATGAATTTGTATCGAGCTTATAGGCTTTAGAGTAATCGTATTCTTGATACATTCAATATAAAATAAACACCACAGAAATGAAAAAAATACTATCAATACCATTACTACTTTTATGTGTTTTACTTTGTTCCAAAGAGGCAAATGCGCAGCAAGACCCTCAATACACGCAATTCATGTACAACATGAATGTTGTAAATCCTGCCTATGCAGGGTCTAAAGAGAACATTTCCTTTACCTCTTTATATAGAACACAATGGGCCGCTTTGGATGGAGCGCCAACCACATTTACTTTTTCCGGGCATGGTCCTTTAAATGATAAAGTTGGAGTTGGTTTATCTGCTGTTAAAGATGAGCTTGGGCCGGTAAATGAAACGAATGTGTTTGCAGATTTTTCATACACCTTGCAACTAAGCTCAACTACAAAACTAGCCTTGGGTCTTAAAGCCGGAGCTACTTTTCATGATGTAGGTTTGGTAGATTTAGAATTACAAGATCAAAATGATCCATTCTTTAATCAAGACATTAGTAGTGTATATCCAAATATTGGAGCAGGTGCTTTTCTGTATGGCGATAAATTTTACGTTGGTGTATCGGTGCCTAACATGTTAAACTCTGTTCACCTAGATGCTAACGGAACACAAATTGGGTCTGAGGTAAATCACTTCTTTGGTACTGCTGGTTATGTTTTTCAGGTTTCACCAAATACGAAGTTAAAGCCTTCTGTTTTGGTTAAATCTGCCTTTGGAACTCCGGTTTCTTTTGACGCCAACTTAAACGCCTTGTTTTTCGAAAAGTTTGAATTAGGAGTCTCTTACAGAGTAGATGACTCATTTAGTGGTCTTGTTGGATTTCAAGTTCTACCAGAGCTTCGCATAGGATATGCGTATGATGCAGTTACTTCGGATATTAATTTTGTAGCACCATCATCTCACGAAATTATTCTAACGTTTGATCTGTTTACCAACAAGCGTACTTTACGTTCACCAAGATATTTCTAATTAACAACATTTAATTTCATTGAAAATGAAAAAAATATATACCATACTTCTACTTATCGCTGTTTCTACAACAATTGTTTCAGCTCAAAATAGTAAAACTAAAAAGGCAGATAACCTATATGATAGATTAGCATATACAGATGCTGCTCAGGCATATCAAAAAGTTCTCAAAAAAGGAACTACAGATGTCTATGTCTTTGAAAGATTAGCAAATTGCTACTATTTCATCAATGACACAAAAAAGGCTGAGATGTACTACAAAAGAGTAGCCAAGTCTAAGGATGCAAATCCAGAAGCTATTTATAACTATGCGCAAACCTTAAAAGCAAACGGTAAATTTAGCGACTACAACACATGGATGAAAAACTTTGCAAAGCTAAGTCCAAACGATACTCGTGTTAAGGAGTTTATGAAAAACCCTAATTATATTCCAAAAATCATGGATGATATGGCGCGTTACACCGCTACTAACATGGAAGATATAAATAGTGAATATGCAGATTTTGGTGGTATTGTGTATGGTAAAGATTTTTACTTTGCCTCTGGAAGAAACACTTCTCGCAAAACATACCAGTGGAATGAAGAACCATATCTTGAAATCTACAAAGCAACCAATGTAGGCGGAACCATTAAAAATGCTGAGTTACTTAATGGTGATGTAAATACAAAATACCACGAGTCTAATGCGGTAATTAGCGCAGATGGAAAGCGCATGTATTTTGATCGTAACGACTACTTTGAAGGAGATTACGACAAAAGCGCAAATGGAATCAATCAAATCAACTTATACTACGCAGAGAACATAGATGGTAAAGGATGGTCTGGAGTGGTTTCTGCACCTTTTAACAACAATGAGTATTCTACAGGACATCCGGCCTTAAGCCAAGATGGTAAGACACTTTACTTTGTAAGTGATATGCCAGGTGGTAAAGGAGGTTCTGATATATACATGGTGGCAATAAACAGCGATGGATCTCTAGGTACACCAGAGAGATTGGGAGATAACATAAATACAGAAGGGAAAGAACTATTTCCATACATTGATAGTAATGGTACTTTATACTTCTCTAGTAATGGCCATATGGGCATTGGAGGGCTTGATGTATTTTATGCAGAAGCGCAAGGAGATGGTTTTGATGTAGTAAACAATTTAGGAAAGGGAGTGAACAGTTCTGCAGATGATTTTGCTTACAAATACGATCCAACGTCACAAAGCGGGTACGTGTCTTCAAATAGAGAAGGTGGTATGGGTAGTGATGATATCTATATGGTAGAGGCGGTAGAGATACCTTGTGAGGTAACAATTGCCGTACTTGTAATAAATGAAAACACAAACGCTGCAGTTGCTGGAGCGCGTGTAGATTTATACGACACTATGGGTAACAGACTGAGCACTAAAACATCTAATGTAGATGGTATGGTTTCTTTTAAAGCAGCCTGTGACCAAGCCCATGAAGTACAAGGAGTTTTGGCAGATTTTGAGAGCAATGCTAGCAAAGTTGCCCCAGCAAATGACCAGAAAGTTTCTGCAACCATTGCACTAAAACCTATCGAAGAAATTATTGTTGAAGATCAAATCGTTTTAAACCCTATCTTGTTTGATCTTGATAAATCAAACATTAAGGCTCAAGCGGCATTTGAGTTAGACAAAGTAGTTGCTGTAATGAATAAATATCCAGAAATGGTTATTGCAGTAGGAGCTCACACAGATAGCAGAGCCACTGATGCCTACAACCTTAGGTTATCTGAGGCTCGTGCGCAGTCTACGGTTCAATACATTATCTCAAAAGGTATAAGCGGTAAAAGAATAAGCGGTAAAGGATACGGAGAGTCGCAACCTAAAGTTTCTTGTGGTGATAACTGTAGTGAAGCAGATCATCAATTAAACAGAAGGTCTGAGTTTACCATTGTAAATAGATAGTTCTTTAGCTAATTTAATTACATAGTAAACCCCTCAATAAAATTTTATTGAGGGGTTTTTTTATGTATAATTCTCAGGGGCTGTTTACCTCCCCTTTGTACTTTATTTAATTAATTTAACTACTTTTTTATCTGGCCCTACTTGTATGTGAGCAAAATAAACCCCTGAGAGGAAAGAGTCTGTATCTATATTCACCCTAGACTCGTTAGGGGTAATATGCAACAGCTTTTGCCCAGTAACTGTATATATAGTAACAGCAGTAATTGGGGTGGTATTGTTTATAAAAAGCTCGTTGTCAACCGGGTTAGGATATACCCCAAGACTACTAAAGGCCATATTATTTAATCCTAATACATCTTCACAGGTAACTTCAAGGGTGTAGTCTCCAAAGGCTGTCTGGGCTCCCTCCACCATAATAAAGTAGGTGGCTATTCCGTCAGATTCGAATGTTAGTTCAGATTGCTCTGCGCAAAAATCATCATTGGCTATTAGTTCTGTTGTCAAGTCACAATCAGTGTAAACTGCTAAGTAAGTATTATAATTTGTGCCTGAATTACACAAAGAAATTGTAATTTCTTCAGCAGATCCTGATCCTGTATAACTATAGTAAACATCGGGAGCTGGCTGGCCGCCAGAATCAGTGGCGTTGGTTGTGGTGCCTGTAATAGAATCATCGCAATTTAGAGCGATGGCTGCAGAACAATTATTGTTTACTGGGGGTGAAGGTAATTTTAACACAAAGCCTTGCCCAGAATTGGTTACACCTACCACGGTAGAGCCGTCCTGAGAAATACCCAAGGGCAATGCGAGAATTGCTCCTTGTACATCGATTCCTAAAGTAATGGCATAATCGGTTAAATCTAACATCCCGTCTATATCTGTATGTATAAACCCTCTACCAAAAGTTGCAGGTGCTGGCCAAGGACGATAGAAGCCTACAGCCGAAGATCCATCTGCAGTTAGTCCTGTTGCTGCACCTCTCCAACCTGATGTAGGCGCTGGACCTATATCAATAATACCTGTAGCGGCACTCCATTGCCAGGCTTGGTAATTATTAGAAAACCCCTGTCCTCCAGAAACCCAAAGACCATCTGCAGATATCGCGCCGGCCTCGGTGGCAGAATCACCGTTGGGGTGGGTAATCAAGTTCTGAACTCCATTGGTCC
>JABHYI010000150.1 GCA_018656255.1 Bacteroidota bacterium | reverse complement strand
CATTTCAGATGTATAAGGAGTACAAAAAGACCATTTTGTAGTATTTTTGCAAAAAATAATACTAGATGCAAAAGAAACTAGCTTCCATTATATTTTCTACCCGTTTAACGGCTACTTTATTTATTGTTTTTGCAATTGCAATGGCTGTTGGTACACTGGTTGATGCCTCTTCAGAGACTTCGCCCACACCGTATTCTCGAGCACTAATATACAATGCATGGTGGTTTGAGGCTATTATGGGGTTGTTTGTGGTTAATTTTCTAGGAAATATTGTTCGCTTTAAAATGTTTAGTAAAGAAAAAGCGACAACCCTAGTGATACACTTGTCTTTTATACTTATTCTAGTAGGTGCATTTGTAACAAGATATATTGGTTATGAGGGTGTTATGCAAATAAATGAGGGAGACACCTCCAACGAAATACTATCTGAGTTTGCCTATTTAAATGTTTTTATAGATGGTGATTATGTTATAGATGGCCAACAACAGCGCCTTAAATTAGCGCCAAAGAAAATGGATCTTTCCCAGCGATTGAGCAATCATTTTTCTATAAGTAAAACCTACAACCAGACTCCTGTAACAATTACCTATAAAGATTTTATTAAAGGTGCTACCAAAGGAATGATTGAAGACCCCGGTGGAGAGGGATATCTTAAAATTGTTGAGGCCGGTGACGGAACACGCCATGATCATTACGTGAAAGTAGGAGAGGTTTCAAATATCCACAACATATTATTTGCTGTTAATAAACCAACCAAAGGGGCTATAAATATATTTTATGATGAGCAGTCACAAGAGTATCAAATACAATCGTCTTTTGCTGGAGAGTACATGCGCATGGCAGACCAACAAAAAGGAATTGTAATAAAAGACAGCCTCCAAAATTTACAGTTGCGCTCACTGTATCAAATGGCAGCTATGGCATTTGTAATTCCAGATCCTGTTGTTAACGGGCGTATGGGCATTATAAAGGCCACTAAAGACGCTCCAGCTGTAACCAATGCTTTGATACTAAATGTTAGCTCTGGTGGCCAAACAAAGACCTTAGAGCTTCTAGGAGGTAGAGGTTCAACACCAAGTCCTGTAAAGGTTGATGTAAATGGTCTTGAGGTATATGCTACCTACGGAAGTAAAACAATAGAATTGCCTTTTAGTATCACCCTCAATGATTTTATTGCCGAGAAATACCCTGGCACAGAAAAAAGTTACAAATCTTTCAAAAGTAAAGTAACTGTTAATAATGCCGATGGAACATTTCAAGAAGAAGAAATTTTCATGAATAATGTCTTAGATAAAGAAGGATTTCGCTTTTTTCAGTCTGGATTTCAGCCTGATGAGAAAGGGACAATCTTAGCGGTAAACCACGATATGTGGGGAACTTGGATTACCTACATAGGGTATTTCTTATTGTATTTTGGACTTATGGCAATTTTGTTTGATAGAAATTCCAGATTTGGAAATCTTAAAAAGTATCTAGAAAAAATAAAGAAAAAGAAGAAATTGTTAGCGTGTCTTGCGATGCTTTTTATGAGTACCGTTGCTATTAGCCAGACAGATAACCACCAGCACGTAACTACTATTAACACACAAATAGATTCTTTGATTAATGCCAATGCGGTTTCTAAAGAGCATGCTGCAGCCTTTGCCCGTTTGGTAATTCAGGACAATGGCCGCATGAAGCCAATAAGTACTTTTGCCAGTGAGTTGATACGTAAGGTGAGTGGCAGTGACACCTACAACGGTCTAGATGCAAATCAAGTGTTTATGTCTGTGACTCAATTTCCAAGACTGTGGTCTCAGGTACCCATAATTAAGTTAAAGCGTGGTAATGATAGCATACGAGATATAGTAGGTGTTCCTAAAGGCACTAAAACAATAGCCTTAATTGATTTATTTGACAAGGACGTTAATTTCAAGCTAGATCCATATTTAGAGGCTGCTACCTCCACAAATACTCCTAATCAATTTCAAAAAGATTTTATTAAGGCCTATGAAAGCTACTATATATTCAATCAAGCGCTAGGGGGTAGTATTTTAAAGATATTTCCTGTACCCGCAGATCCTGGTAACAAATGGGTGTCTTACCCAGAATTAAACGAAAGCGCCATTAAAGGGCAGGATTCTATGTTTACAAAAACGGCGTTACCCTTGTACTTTAATAGTCTTAGTGCTGCAAAGGCTAGTAACGATTATACAAAGCCTAATGAAATATTGAGCCTCATTAGAGCTTACCAGAAAAAACATGGTAGTGAGGTGCTTCCAAGTGATTCAAAAATTAGCGCAGAGATAGCCTACAATAAAATTAATATTTTCAATAGGCTGTTTCGTTATTTTACCCTCTTTGGTGTACTTATGTTTATTGGTATTATCATACAAATATTTAAAGAAGGACCTCTTGTAAATGGCTTTGTTAAAGTTTGTAAAATAGTGATTTGGTCTTTCTTTATAGCCATGACCCTTGGGCTTATTGCACGCTGGTATATCTCTGGACATGCCCCTTGGACAGATGCCTATGAATCTATTATATATGTGGCTTGGGCCACCGTATTTTTTGGCTTGGCATTTGGAAGGAAAAGTGATCTTACAGTAGCCTCTACTGCATTTGTAGCAGCTATTATATTATGGGTAGCCAATCAAAACTGGCTTGACCCTGCTATTTCGACATTAGTTCCTGTACTTGATAGCTATTGGCTGATGATACATGTGGCGGTTATTGTGGCTAGTTATGGACCCTTTACTTTAGGTATGATATTGGGTGTTACGGTTCTTATTTTAATGATTCTTACCAATAGCGCCAATAAAGCAAAAATGGATTTAAACATAAAAGAATTAACTACCATTAACGAACTTGCTTTAACTGTTGGTCTTGTGATGCTTACCATAGGTAACTTTTTGGGCGGTCAATGGGCAAATGAGAGTTGGGGACGTTACTGGGGCTGGGATCCTAAAGAGACTTGGGCGCTTATTAGTATTATGATATATGCCTTTGTTATACACATGCGACTTGTTCCAGGTCTTCGAGGAAAATGGATATATAACGTGGCATCTATTGCTGCGTATGGTTCTATAATGATGACCTATTTTGGAGTTAACTTCTACTTAACTGGTTTGCACTCTTATGCAAGTGGAGATGTACCCGTGACTCCCTCTTTTGTATATTATCTAGTAGCATTTTTAGTTGTATTGGCTGTTATATCCTATTTTTTCTATAGAAAACATTATATAAAAAAAGGATAGACCCTAAGGTATATCCTTTTAAAACAATAACAAATGTTACTTAGTTATATAAAAAATCTGGTTGTAGATTAAGAAGATTAACATCTTCTTGT
>JABHYI010000001.1 GCA_018656255.1 Bacteroidota bacterium | reverse complement strand
CCTCTTACGCCCACTACTGTTGTAGATTCTATTATAGATACGGCCATCAATTTACCTCAGACAGCTGCGCCATCATGGGGGCATTTTAGCATTAGTGATTTTGCTGATTTTGATTTAGAAAATCCAGCAAATGTTAGTCAATGGTATATCCAAACCGCAGGTGATACTATTGAAGGAGGACTTAGAGCTAGATTAACCATGTTTTGGATGAATCATTTTGTTACTGAGTTAGACAGCTACGGATCTTACGCTCCTTATATGTTTCAATATTACAACTTAATGCAAACACATGCCTTGGGTAATTTCAAAGAGTTTGTTAGAGCTGTTGGAGTTAATTCTACAATGCTTATTTACCTCAATGGGTTTGAAAACACTAGTAATAACCCAAACGAAAATTATGCTAGAGAGCTTTTTGAATTATTTACCTTAGGAGAAAACAACAACTACACTCAAGAGGACATCATACAAGCCTCTAGAGCATTAACAGGTTATAATCACTGGGATGACCCTGGCGCACAAATATATTTTGACCAAAGCACCTGGGATGAAAGCCCTAAAACAGTTTTTGGATCTGAGGAGTTTTATACCTATGATGAACTTATAGACACCCTGTTTGAACTCAGAGAAACAGAGATTGCCCAATTTATTTGCACCAAAATTTATAAATACTTTGTAAGCCATCAGTACGATGTCATTACACAAGAAGATATTATAAACCCATTAGCACAAACCCTCATTGATGCAAATTTTGAAATGGCACCAGTGCTTAGGCAGCTTTTCAAGAGCCAACATTTTTTTGATGATCGTGCACTGGGAATCGTTATTAAAAATCCTTATGATGTAGTCTTTAATTACATCAATGAAGGTAATTTCTTTTACAATGAACCTGTTTTAAATGGACTCGTGTATTACACTGGTGTTATAGGGCAAGAAATATACAGCCCCCCTGATGTTTCTGGTTGGCAGAGAGATCAAACCTGGATAAATACAGCAACCTTACTTGCGAGGTGGCAAATAATGGAGCTTTTTAATGGGTATCTATTTGATCTAGAATTACAATCACAGTTTGTTGATTTGGCAAGAGAACTCTCCAGTGATAGTAATGACCCATACGTAATAACAAAAGCCGTAGTAGATTTCTTTAACTCAAAAGAATTGTTTACCCAGGCAGATTATCAAGTAGCTACTAGTGTTTTAAAATGGGAGGTCCCTCAAAATTATTATGATGATGGTATTTGGAATCTAGACTATGAATCTGCACCATACCAGGTATATTTATTGCTTAACCACATAACAAAATTACCCGAATTTCAACTTAAATAAAACTTCTATGCCCAATAAAAATAAGCCTTGGAGTACAAAAAATAAAGCAGTAAAAAAAGCGCACGATCAAGAGCATGCTACTTGGAACCGTCGCTCTTTTATACAAGCCCTTGGGCTTGCTGGAGCAGGAAGCATGATGCTGGGAGGAACCAATGTAAGTGCAACAGTACCCTCACCTTTATCTGTAGCGCTGTCTGGGTCAGAGAATGATAATATTTTAGTCATCATACGTCTTAAGGGAGGAAATGATGGGCTTAATACCGTAGTGCCGCTTTATGATTATGACACCTATTCGAATTTACGTCCAACGATACGTCATCAAGAAAATGAACTTCTCTCGCTGAGTCCAGATTTTGCAATCCCTAACTACATGAACGCTTTAGAAGCTGTCTGGGGAGAGGGGAACATGAAAATAATTCACGGCGTTGGATATCCAGACCAAAACTTATCTCACTTTAGATCTAGTGATATATGGGCCACAGCTGATGCCATTAACATTGAACCTACTGGATGGTGGGGACGATACTTTGAAGACTTGTACCCAGATTATTTAATCAATCCGCCTGAGGTGCCACCTGCCATACAAATTGGAAGTGTTGGAAATCTTATTTTTGAAGGTGCTAGTTCAAATTACGCATTTTCTGTTGCCAACCCAGATCAATTAGCCAATATTGCACAAACAGGAGGGCTGCATGATGTGGTGAATCTTCCAGAGTGTGTGTATGGAGATCAGTTACTTTTTTTAAGGGCTCAAACCAACACAACTTTTACATATGCTGAGGTAATAAATGACGCATATACATCCTCTAGCAATGAAGCCTCATATATTCAAGGTACTTTGTCTGACCAACTAGCAATTATAGCTAGAATGATTAAAGGAGGACTTGGCACAAAGGTTTATATGGTTTCATTAGATGGTTTTGATACCCATGCAGATCAAGTAAATAAACAAAGAACCCTTCATGAAGACCTTGCAAACAGTATAAAACACTTTTATGAAGATTTAGCAAGCGCAGGATATGATGACAAAGTGTTGGGCATGACAATTTCTGAGTTTGGAAGGCGTCCCTATGAAAATGGATCTAATGGTACAGATCATGGAGCTGCTTCTCCAACATTTCTTTTTGGAGCAGGACTTAACGGAAACGGGTTTGTGGGAGCCCATCCAGATATAGATGCTAGCGCATGGGATAATAACAATAATCTTGTGCCCTCCACAGATTTTAGAGATGTATACGCCAGTGTATTAACAGACTGGTTTTGTCTAGACCCAAGTATTGTAAATACAATTTTATTAAACGATACTTACCAAACACTTAATCTAGGGTTTAATTGCCAGGGTTTAAACACCTCAGATTTTGCAAATGTGAGCCGCTTTAGCCACGTTGCTACCTATAGAGATAACAGAACTTTTATTGAAATAAATATGCAAAATTCGGCCCATGTAGAAGTCAAACTAATTAACATCCTAGGGCAAGAGATGGTGACTCTTTGTAATGAAATTTTAACTCCGGGCAATCATATAATAGACGTAAAGGCTAGAGCCAATACAAGACTAGCCTATGGACAGTATATTTACAGGATTAATGCCCTAGGGCAATTTTACAGTAAGAGTATTTTAATCAAGTAATATCAATTTTTAAATTACGTGGCATCTGCTTATTAAAATGCTATTTTTGCAGCATAACCTTTTGCCAAAAAATATGAGTCAAGATCCAAAAAGATATACCATTACAGCTGCATTACCCTACACTAATGGCCCTGTGCATATTGGGCATTTAGCTGGTGTGTATATACCCGCAGATATTTACGCTCGTTTTCAGCGCATGCAGGGAAAAGATGTAGCCTTTGTTTGTGGTAGTGATGAGCATGGAGTTCCTATAACTTTAAAGGCAAAAAAAGAAGGGATTACTCCCCAGCAGGTAGTTGATAAATACAACAGTATTATCAAACAATCTTTTGAAGATTTCGGAATTTCTTTTGACAACTATTCTCGTACAACGTCAAAAATACATCATGACACAGCTAGTGAGTTTTTTAAAAAACTACACAGTGAAGGAAAGTTTATAGAAGAGGTAACACAGCAACTATATGATGCAGATGCAAATCAATTTTTAGCAGATAGGTTTGTGGTGGGTACCTGCCCAAAATGCGGTAATGAGGAAAGTTATGGAGACCAATGTGAAAGCTGCGGCACCTCCCACAACGCAACAGATCTTATACATCCAAAAAGTGCTATTACTGGCGCTGTACCTAGTTTAAAGGAAACTAAACATTGGTTTTTACCCCTAGATAAGTACGAGCCATTTTTAAAAGAATGGATTCTAGAAGAGCACAAAAAAGATTGGAAAACAAATGTGTACGGCCAATGTAAATCTTGGATTGATGATGGTCTTCGCCCAAGGGCGGTTACCCGTGATTTAGATTGGGGGATCCCCGTTCCTGCTGCAGATGCAGATGGTAAGGTGCTATACGTATGGTTTGATGCTCCTATTGGATATATCTCTGCAACTAAGCAGTGGGCAAAAAAACAAGGCAAAGATTGGGAGCCATATTGGAAAGACAAAGACACCAAATTATTACATTTCATAGGAAAAGATAATATTGTTTTTCATTGTATCATTTTCCCTAGCATGCTTAAGGCAGAAGGAAGTTACATCCTTCCTAACAATGTGCCTGCAAATGAGTTTTTAAATCTTGAGGGAAATAAAATTTCAACCTCAAAGAATTGGGCCGTTTGGCTGCATGAATACCTAGAAGATTTTCCAGACCAGCAAGATGTGTTGCGTTATGTACTAACATCAAATGCGCCAGAGACAAAAGACAATGACTTTACCTGGGCAGATTTTCAAGCAAGAAACAACAATGAACTTGTGGCCATCTTCGGAAACTTTATAAACCGTGTAACGGTATTAACTCATAAATACTATGACGGGATTACTCCAAGTGAGGGAATGCTCTCGCAAATAGATATAAAAACCCTAGAAACAGTAAGGGCATATCCTGCGGTTATTGAAAGCTCTATAGAGCGGTACCGCTTTAGAGAGGCGCAACAAGAGCTGATGAATGTTGCTCGTTTGGGTAATAAATACTTGGCAGATCAAGAGCCTTGGAAAACTATAAAAACAGATGAGCAGCGCACCAAAACAGTTATGTTTGTTGCCCTTCAAATAGCAAGTGCGCTAGCCATTTTAAGTGAGCCGTTTTTACCTCATACTTCAAGAAAATTAAAAGAAATGCTCCGTATTAATTCCAGAGAAACTCAAAATGGGTTGCAATGGAGTGATGTAGCTACTAAGCAAATACTTATAGCCCCTGGACATACCATTAATACAAACGAACTTCTTTTTAGCAAAATAGAGGATTCACAAATACAAGCACAAATGGATAAGCTAACTGCTAGTAAATTAGCAAATGAAATTGCTGAAAAAGTAACAACGCCGCAAAAAGATACCTGCACTTTTGAAGATTTTACAAAGTTGGATATGCGTGTTGGAACTATTATTGAAGCAGAAAAAATGCCAAAAGCTAAAAAGTTATTGGTATTAAAGGTAGATACAGGACTGGATGTACGCACCATTGTCTCTGGGATTGCAGAGAGTTTCACGCCCCAAGAAATTATAGGAAAGAGGGTGACGGTTTTGGTAAATCTAGCACCAAGAGCGTTGAGAGGGGTAGAAAGCCAAGGTATGATTTTAATGACCCAAATGCCAGACGGAACACTAGTTTTTGTAAATCCAGATACTGCAGGAGTAAGCAATGGAGATAGCATTGCGTAATGATGCTTAAAATTGCGAATCACCCTATTTATAAATATGCATTACCAGAGGGACACCGGTTTCCTATGGTTAAATATGAACTGCTTCCTAGGGTATTGCTTGAGGATTCGATTTGCACTCCAGATAATTTTTTTGAGCCCCAAAGAGTACCGCCAGCACTTATTTTAAAAGCCCATGGGGAAAATTACTATAATAAATTAGTAAATCTATCTCTTGATAGAAAAGAGATCAGGAAAATAGGGTTTCCATTAAGACAAGAATTGGTAGACAGAAGTCATTACATTATTGGCGGCACCATACAGGGGTGTGAGTTTGCACTGCAAAACGGTGTTGGCATGAATATAGCCGGAGGCACACATCATGCTTTTAAGGATCACGGAGAGGCCTTTTGCCTTTTAAATGACCAAGCCATAGCTGCACATTATTTATTAGACACCAAAAAAGCCTCAAAAATACTTATTATAGACCTTGATGTGCATCAAGGAAATGGAACAGCGATGCTGTTTGAAGACAATCCAAATGTGTTTACATTTTCTATGCATGGGGCCAAAAACTATCCTTTTAAAAAACAAAGAAGTGATTTGGATATTGGTCTAGAAAACGATACCCAAGACGCTTTATATTTGGAGATTTTAAAAAACACATTGCCTAAACTAGTAACAAAAGTAAAGCCAGATTTTATATTTTACTTAAGTGGTGTAGATATTTTGGCAAGTGATAAATTAGGCAAATTAGGGTGTTCTCTAGAGGGGTGTATGCAAAGAGATCGTTTTGTTTTTGAAAGCTGTAAACAGGCAAACATTCCTGTTCAAGTAAGTATGGGTGGCGGGTATTCTAAAGACATTGATGTTATTTTGGAGGCTCACAAAAACACCTTCAAGGTGGCGCAAGAGGTCTTTTTCAATAAAATCTTTTAGATCTTTTTTATAAAATCTTTTAGAGAGTGCCCTTTAGGAATTTCCATCTTTTTTCTAAGATTATAGCGGTAGTTATCTACAGATGCCGCACTAATCCCTAATTGCAATGCAATTTGTTTTGAGGGCTGTCCTAAACGCAACATGGTAGCGACCTTTTTCTCCTTCTCGTTTAAATTAGAATACAATTGGTCTATTTTGGCTCTAAAGGAATCATTGGTTTCGTTAACCTGTTGGTAGAGTTGTATTTTCTCTTTATTTTGATCAATATCATTATTGATGAAATGTATGGTGTCTTTAACAACAGCTTTGTGAGTATCATTAATAACCTTTACTTCTTTTAATTTTAGTTTGATTTTCTCTAGCAGTTCATTTTTTTCTGAAATATGAATAGCAAAATCTGTAATCTGTTTGTTTTTAAAAATTACCTGAGCATCGAGGGCTTCTTGTTTTATGGAGAGTACTTCTTGTTTAGCTATTAAATTTTCTCTTTTAATGGTATTTAATTTTTTTTGGCGGTAAAAAGAAATAAGGAAAAACAATAAAATTAGACCTAAAACACCAAAAGTAAAATAGGTTTTATCTCTAGATAGTTTTTGTTCTGCTTTTGATACTTGCAATTGTGCGTTTTTGGATTCTAGCTTGGCAGATAATTCATTATAATTAAACTCAGACTGAATTACATTAAACTTATTTTTTTGTAAAATAGCGCGCAAACTATCCTTTATTCTATAGTGTTGTTGTAAGGATAGAAAAGCATTTTTTGGGTCCTTGTTTAATGTGTAAAGCTCAGATAATTCTTTATAAAGGTCTTTTTTTGATTCCTGAAATGAAGAAATTTCTTCATTTTTTAGAATGGTTTGTAATTCTAAAATTCCTAAGCCTAGTTGCTTTTTTTGTTTATAAATTTTGGCTTGTTGGCTTGCAATGGAGATGCGGTGAGATAGATTTTCAGAAATGGAGGCTTGTATCCTGGCACTATCTAGATATTTTTCAGCAAGGGTAAAGGTATTTTTGTTGGTATAAGCCTTGCTTAAAAAAGTATATCCTTCTGCCAATATATAGGCTATGCTGTCTTTTTTGTCTAGCTGTAAGAGCGTGTCATAAATTGGTATTGCCAAATCAGGCTTGTCTTGTTTTAAGTAAATTTCCGCCCTGTATTTGTCTAAGAAGTGAATGCCCTGAACATTTTCAACTTTAGCGTACATGGTTTGAGCGCTATCAATATACTTCTGGGCAAGTGGATACTGTTTTTCGTCAAAATAATGAGCAAACATAAACTCATAAGATTCTCCGATTTCCCAATAAGCATCTATAGGTTTTGATATTGCAAGTGCCTTTTTTATACACTCTATGGCTGTTTCATTATTTTTTATAGAAGAATATATAGCAGCTAAGTGAGTATAGTTTTCTGCTAAATATGTTTTGGTTTGAATGTCTTGAGCGTCTTTTAATAAAAAACTATTGGCCTTTAAAAAGCTTTCCAAAGACAAATCAAAACGTTCTAGATAGTTATAAGCAAGCCCTT
>JABHYI010000002.1 GCA_018656255.1 Bacteroidota bacterium | reverse complement strand
CGGCACAGGGTTTATGGTGTGGGCCGTATTTGGTGATCCATCTGGATTGCACATGGTCTCACTATTTCCATGATCTGCGATGATAATGGTGGTATACCCATGAGCAAGAGCCGCTTCTGTAATTTTTTTGGCGCAAGCATCTACCACCTCACAGGCTTTTGTGGCTGCCTTTAAATCTCCAGTGTGGCCAACCATATCAGGATTAGCAAAATTCAAACAAATAAAATCTGCAGCTGCTGCCTTGATTTCTGGAAGTATGCTGTCTGTAATTTCATAGGCGCTCATTTGGGGTTTTAAATCATAGGTAGCAACCTTTGGTGAGGGACATAAGATTCTTTTTTCACCGGTAAAAGGAGCTTCTCTTCCTCCATTAAAGAAGAAAGTTACATGTGGGTATTTTTCTGTCTCGGCAATGCGTATTTGGGTTTTGTTGTTTTTTTCTAATACCTCTCCAAGGGTTTGGGTGATATTTTCTTTGTTGTAAATTACCTCTATATCTTTAAAAGAAGCATCATAATTTGTAAGGGTTACAAAATGTAAAGGCAGTTTTTTCATGCCATACTCTTCAAAATCTTGCTGGCTTAACACTTGGGTAAGTTGCCTGGTGCGGTCTGTCCTAAAATTAAAGAAAATAACAACATCGTCTTTTTTGATAGTTGCAACAGGTGCATTGTCTTTGGTTACTACAAGAGGCTCCATAAACTCATCCGTAATTCCTGTTTGGTAGCTTTTTTCTATGCTCTTTGAAATGTTAGTGGTTGGCGTACCTTTGCCGCTGCACAATAAGTCATAGGCTTTTTTTACACGCTCCCAACGGGTGTCTCTATCCATGGCAAAGTAGCGCCCAATTACACTTGCAATACGCCCGGTTGTTTGTTGCATGTAGTCTTGTAAATGCGCTATGTGTTGTATGCCAGATTTTGGATCTACATCGCGCCCATCTGTAAAGGCATGCAGAAAAACGTTTTCTAATTTTTGATCACTAGCAGCCTTTAAAATTCCTTTTATATGGTCAAGGTGAGAATGTACCCCGCCATCAGAGACAAGCCCAAGTAAATGAATGTTTTTATTGTTGGTTTTGGCATAGGCAAAAGCTTTTTGCAACACTTTTTCATCCTTAAGAGTGTCTTGTGCTATTGCCAAATTAATTTTTGCCAAATCTTGATATACAATTCTACCAGCGCCAAGGTTCATGTGTCCTACCTCGCTGTTGCCCATTTGCCCATCAGGAAGGCCAACATGCGCGCCGTGTGTTAATAGATTTGCGTGGGCATATTTTTTTATTGCAGCATCCATAAAGGGAGTTTCTGCCTTTGCCGGGGCAGAGATACTAGGATCTTGTGTGTTACCCCATCCATCCAGGATAAGTAATATGACTTTTTTATTCATGGTGTAAAGATAGGGAGTAATTAACGATTACAAAACCGCTGGGGGTTTCAATAAATTTTAAAGAACAACCATTTTTTAGCTCTGTTTCCCCACCAATTTAAAGCAGTTCAGGATTAATGTCCAAAATATGTTCTTGTACATACTTGGCAATAAAGCCGTCACTAAAGTGCTCGCTACCCATTATTTTTTCCTGCTGTAGGATGCTTTTTACATCAAGCTTTTTATAGGCCATCAGCATTGGTTTTGATATGGGTTTGTAACTAAAGTGCCACGGCTCATGAGAAAACCCTTTTCTGTTTTCATCTTTTGTATACACCTCATAAAATCCATAGCTGTTTGCATTTTGGGTAAGCCAAACTTTCATATCACAAAATTGGCCATTGCCATAAAAGTGTTTTTCTTGCAACACACTAGAGGGTCTTGCACCTGTATTTGCCTGTATAATATCAATATCTGTACCCCAGTGATGTCTTGATGTTCCTGGAATGGTAGAGTATTCTATGATTTTTGAAAGTGCCTGTTTTGGAGACAAGCCTTGCCCGGTAAAGCGTTTGTACTTGCCTTCAAATATTTCTTTTTGACGCTCAAAGCTTCTGTAAGCAGAGACAACTTCAATGCTTATGTTATCCTTTGCCGCTGCAGCTTTCATCTCTAAAAATGCAGCTTTGGTTTGTTTGTGCATTTTTTGTCTGTAAGAATTTCCAATAATCTCAGGATTTCCTTTCCCGATGAGCTGCGCTAGGGTGAACCTATCTTGCACGGCGCCAAGGGCAAGGGGCGGTATGGTAAAAAGCCCTATACTGCAAATTCCTGTGAGATGTAAAAAGTCTTTCCGTTTCATGTATCTGTTGTCTTAAACTCGCGTTTGTTTAAATATACTATTTCTTGTTACAATACTACACTAGAGGCTCAAAATAGCTCCTGTTTCAAGCAAGTAAGGCTCTTTCCCTTTCTCAAAAATACGCGCACTAGGGTTTCCTTTTAAAGTAATAGTATCTCCAATAACCTCAAGCCAACTACCCTCTGGCAGGCCAACTACGGCTGTGGTGTTTTGGGTGTGGTACTCTTTAATTCTGGTGGCTCTAGACTCTCCCATATGCGTAGTTTTTGGGTCTGGTTCTATGTAATGCGCATTAATATTAAAAGGGAGTACACCCAAGGTATTAAAAGATGACGGGTATACAATAGGCATGTCATTGGTGTTTTGCATGGTGATACCGCAAATATTACTACCAGCACTTGTCCCAAGATATGGAGCGCCGTCAATAATTGCTTTTCTGATGGGGGCAAGTAGTTTATTGTCATGTAATTGCTGGACCAATAAAAAAGTATTTCCGCCGCCTGTAAAAATTCCTTGTGCGTTTTCTATAGCCTGTGTAGGATTTTTAAACGTATGTATCCCCCGCAGATCTTTACCAATGTTTTTGAATGCTTTGGCGGCAATTTTGGTGTAATTTTCATGGCTAATGCCTCCAGGTCTTGCATAGGGTATAAATAAAACCTCTTGCGCATCTTTAAAGAGTATTTCAAGCTCCTGCTGTAAATACCCTAGATAGCTGCCTTTATAAAGGGTTGAGGTGCTGGCAATAATTAGTTTTTTCATTGGTAGTTCGTTTGAGTATAAAGGTACACAATGTGTTATTATATTTTGTGGTCCCTTGCCCAACTCTACTGTTAATAAATTATATATTTGAAGTCTGAAAATTCCTGTAAAAATAAAAATGAATGTCATTAAAAGCTATTTTAGCTTGCTTTGTTTGTGTTTTTTCACCTCTACGACAGCGCAAATTATATTGTTAGAAGGGAGAGTGACAAACCCAGATGAGGTGGAAAACATTCATGTTCTAAATACAACATCAAGATATAATTCTATAACAGATCAAGAAGGGAAGTTTATTATAGAAGCCAGACGATATGACACCTTGGTTTTTTCTGGAATAAAGTACTTTTCAAAAAAGGTAGTGGTTACAGATAAAATGTATGCTCAAAAGCACCTTACCGTTTCTCTTATTATATTATTAAATGAGCTGGATGAAGTGTTCCTTGGAAATACCCTCTCTGGAGATTTATTAAAAGACGTTGGGTCCATAAACACCAATGAGGACTTTAATTTTGATGATGTTGGCATTCCTGGATTTAAAGGCAAGCCGCAGGAAAAAATTCCTAATTTGGTGGGTCAGGTTATCACGCCTTTGTCTGTAGATGTGGAGGCATTGTATAAACACATTACCGGGTATTATAAAGCACTAAAAAAGATGCGTAAATGGCGATCTGAGGATTACGTTGCTACAGAAATATTAACCTATTACACTGCTTCTTTTTTTCTTGATGCCTACGGGATTCCAGAAAACAGGACCTATGATTTTATAATGCTTTGCATAGAAAGCTCAGATATTGAGAAAGATTTTAAAATCAAAAATTACAACGGTGTACTCACCATCTTTAAGGAGAAATTTCCAGACTATGTATACCAGTTAAGCCTTATAAAAAAAGAAAACTAATATTTTTATCATCTTTTATAATTAAAGCAGCAAAAAACAATACTATTGCTTTAGATACATCACATTACAATTTATACAATTATAGCATTTATGAGATTTTTAAAGGTTTTTATTTTAGCGATAGTTTTTCCAGTACTCATGGGAGCTGCTGTTCATAAATTTTATGCAAGCACCACTACAATAGAGTATGTGCCCCAGGAGCAGTCTCTGCAAATTATTACAGAAATTTTTACTGACGATATTCAGCTAGCATTAACAAAGCGAAACCTAAAGCAGGTACATCTCGATTCCAAAAAGCAGACCCCCGCAGATGTATTATTACTGCGAGACTATGTTTTTAAAAAACTAGTGGTTTTTGTGAACGGTACAAAACGAGAGTACAATTATATAGGACTGCAATATGATGTAGACAGAGTAAAATTGTATCTAGAAATAACAAATGTATCGGCTCTGGAGCAGATAGAAATTGAAAATAAAATATTGTTTGACACCTTTGAGGATCAACAAAATATCATACATATTAAACCCCCTGAAAAAAGACGCAGTCTTGTTTTGGACAAAGAAAATCCTAAAGGATTGTTAAATTTTAAATAACAAGCAGT
>JABHYI010000106.1 GCA_018656255.1 Bacteroidota bacterium | reverse complement strand
GATCAAAACAAGAGCGTTTAACCGACGCGATTGCTATTATAAATACATTAATTAAACACAAGTAATAGATGTTCATACCCCAAGAACTTGACCAAATCATCTCTCATGGACTCACCGAGAAACAGGTGAAAAAACAGCTTCAAACCTTCAAGGATGGCGCTCCATTCACACATGTTACAAGACATGCAGGGGTTGGCAATGGTGTTGAGGTGTATGATGTGGCTACCCAAAAACAATTGGCTGGGTACTATGATGATATAAAAGAGCAAAAGGATATTATAAAATTTGTGCCTGCTAGTGGTGCTGCCACTAGGATGTTTAAGTTTTTACATACTTTTTTGGACAACTATGATCCAGATCAAGAAAAACTCACTCCTTATCTAAAGTCAAATGCACTGGATTCCCTAAAAACATTTATTGACAACATTAAATATTTTCCTTTTACCACTTTGGTGCAAAAAGAAATTAGAAGTCATAGACCAGAGTATAAGAAGTCCAAAAAAGGCTATCGTATCAATACTTTTGTGGCCTTAATGCTAGGTAAAAATCATCTTAACTACGGAGCTTTTCCTAAGGGTCTTATTCCTTTTCATAAATATGCAAAGTACACAAGAACTGCATTTGAAGAACAATTATTTGAGGCAACACAATACGCTGCTGTAGACGGGGTGGCACATTTACACTTTACCTTTTCTCCAAAGCACTTACATCTTTTTAAAGAAACCTTTGAGAAAGTAAAAAATAGAATAGTAAAGAAAACAAAAGTAGATGTAAGAATCTCCTATTCTTTCCAAGATCCAAGTACAGATACCATCGCTGTAGATTTAAAGAACAAACCTTTTAAAAACAAAGAAGGAAATCTAGTTTTTAGACCCTCTGGACATGGAGCGCTCATCAAAAACTTAAATGAGATTGATGCAGATATTATTTTTATTAAAAACATAGATAATGTTACCGTAGAGAATCACATTGATGCTGTTGCTGCAAATAAAAAAATGTTAGCCGGGAGGCTCTTGCAACTACAGCATAAAATATTTGGATACCTGGAAGGAATTGTGAAAGAACAAATCACAGAAGAGAAACTCAGCGAGATGAAAGCTTTTTTATGGAAAGAGTTACAGATTAAAGAAATACCTCAGACCAAGGCAGGTATCGCTGAGGTTTTAAATAGACCTATTCGTGTGTGCGGTGTTGTAAAAAATACAGGAGCTCATGGTGGAGGCCCTTTTTGGGTAAAAAATCAAGAAGGGCAGCTATCACTTCAAATTGTTGAGCTTTCTCAAATAGATATTTCAGACCCTAAGAAAGCTGCTATTGTTGATGGAGCTACTCATTTTAATCCTGTAGATTTAGTGTGCGGCACACGAGACTATACAGGGAAAAAATACAATCTTAATCACTATGTAGATCCATTGGCCTGTTTTATTTCAGACAAAACAGTTGAGGGAGCACCAATAAAAGCTCTAGAAGCCCCCGGCTTATGGAATGGTGCCATGGCACACTGGAATACTATTTTTGTAGAAGTACCACTTTTAACGTTCAGCCCCGTAAAGAATGTAAACGATTTATTACATTCATCCCATCAACCTAGCGCCTAATGGATAGCGCAAAACTTTTAAAAGAGATTTCCTTTAAAGCAGTAAGAAGCAGCGGTCCTGGTGGGCAGCACGTTAATAAAACCGCTAGTAAAGCAGTCATTAGCTTTACTATTAGTACCTCCCAGATTTTTAGCTCTCAAGAAAAACTGCGCTTACTAGAGAAATTAAAGCACCGTATTTCTCAAGACGGGATACTCACCATAACCTGTAGTGAGTCTAGGAGCCAACACAGAAATAAAGCCCTAGCAATAGAGCGTCTTATATCGCTGCTTGAAAAAAGCCTCCGCATTGCCAAGCATAGAAAAAAATCAAGACCTTCAAGAAATGCTATGGAAAAGCGCATAGTGTCCAAAAAAAATCATGCCCTTAAAAAGGCAAATAGAAAACCACCAACATTAGAGTGATATTTTAAATTTTGTAATAACCTATGAGCTAGTGCTTTACTTCTTTACTCACAACTTTTATTTATTTATTGTGTTTTAATATTACTAATAAAGTATCTTTGTACCACATCTCAAAGGGGTGCTAATTGATGAAGGTTTCAAAAGTTATTTTTGAAAGAACACCTTTTATATTGGCTGAGATTATACCCATAGAACCTAGAACAGGTAATGCTGTTTAGGAATTAACCGAATGCTTTTAGCGCTGTCGAGATGTGCTGTATCGAGAATATTCTTTATTGATCTTGATTGCGCTAATTCAAAAAAACGATTATTTAACAAGAATAATTACCCCTTTTATTCGTCACAAAAAAAGTACGAATGAAATATTACGCGTTTATTTTTTTACTCAGTGCAACAATACTACAGGCACAAGAAAAACTTCAGGACACTACAAAAATTCAAGCCCTTGAACAGGTCTACCTCAATGGTGTGAGAGTAGCTGCAGATTCTCCAATTACCCATAGCAACCTTACAAAACAGGACCTAGCCAAACGAAATTTAGGACAAGACATCCCGGTGCTTCTTAACTACCTGCCAGGGGTAGTAACCACCAGTGATGCTGGGGCAGGCGTAGGTTATACTGGTATTAGAGTTAGAGGAAGTGATGCTACTCGTGTTAATGTTACCATTAATGGCATACCCTATAATGATAGCGAAAGCCAAGGTACCTTTTGGGTAAACCTCCCAGATTTTGCCTCCTCTATAGAAAGCCTTCAACTTCAAAGAGGTGTTGGTAGCTCTACCAATGGGTCAGGATCTTTTGGGGCAAGTTTAAACATCGATACAGACCGCTCCTCTAAAGAAGCCTTCGCTCAAATTGCAAACAGCTACGGTTCTTTTGATACTAGAAAACACAGTGTGAAATTCTCTACAGGACTTTTAAACGACCGGGTTGAAATCTCTGGAAGAGTCTCAAATATTACAAGTGATGGCTATATAGATAGAGCCTCTAGCGATTTAAAATCTTATTTTTTGCAGGGGTCCTACAAAACCGACAACACCTTTATTAAAGCACTCGTTTTTGGCGGTAGAGAAGTTACCTACCAGTCTTGGTTTGGAATTGATGAGCAAACACTAAGCACCAACCCTACCTTTAACCCAGCAGGGATGTATAGTGATGAGGACGGAACGGTTCGTTTTCACCAAAATCAAGTAGATGATTATGACCAAGATCACTACCAACTTATCTGGAATGAACGCTATAACAATAATTGGAGCACAAGTGCTACACTTAACTATACAAAAGGAAGCGGGTTTTTTGAAGAATATAAAGAAGATGCATCTCTTGATTTTCATGGTTTATTACCCATTACCATAGACGGAGAGACTTCTACTGAATCTGATTTGGTGAGGCGTCGTTGGTTGGAGAATAATTTTTATGCCTTAAGCGCAAATGCAAATTATAAAGATGAAAACTGGGACACCACTACAGGTGTTTTTTACAGCTATTATCAGGGGCTTCATTTTGGAGAGGTAATTTGGGCAACTAATTTTACAGGCCCAAATTTGGGAGATCGCTATTATTCTGGAACTGGAGACAAACATGAGTTTACCACTTTTTCTAAGGCAAGTTATAAGATAAATAATTCTTGGTCTGTTTTTGGTGATCTGCAAATGAGAATAGTTAATTACAAAACCGCTGGTTTAACTAGTGATAAAGTGAATATGATAGTTGATGAGCAGTATGAATTTTTTAACCCAAAATTTGGTGCCAGCTACTCCCTAAACCAGGGCAATCAATTGTATGTCTCTTACGGAAGAGCAAGCAGAGAACCTAGACGTAGTGACTTTGAGCAAGGTGTTTTTACCCCAGAAATATTAGATGATTATGAACTAGGATGGCGCTTTACAGGTAAAAACAACACCTTAAGTGCAAATCTTTACTACATGGATTATAAAGATCAACTAGTGCTCACCGGCCAGCTTGATGATTCTGGTGGTTTTATTAGAGAAACTAGCGGAAATAGCTATAGAGCAGGACTTGAAGTTGAGGGAGATTTTAAGGTGTTACAGCAACTACATGTAAGACCAAATATAGCCTTGAGCAGCAATAAAAATAAAGATTACACAACCTCAAGAGATGGTGCGTTAGTAAATTTAGGAACGACCAATATTTCTTTTTCTCCGTCTTTTATTGCAGGAAATAGTATTGACTATAGCCCTACACAAAACCTTCAAATAGCATTGCTATCAAAATATGTTGGTGAGCAATACCTAGGTAATATTGACAGTCAAACATCAAAATTGGACGCCTATTTTTTAAACGATTTTAGCGTAAATTATACCATTACAAAGTTGTCTTTTGCAAAATCTTTAGTTCTACAAGGGTTGGTAAATAACATCTTTGATGTCAAGTACATTTCAAATGGATATTTTTATACCTATGATGATGATTTCTCGACCCCAGGAACTGTAACTACCATCGAGGGCGCAGGGTTTTACCCACAAGCAGGAATCAACTTTTTGGTGGGCGCTACTCTAACCTTTTAATAAAAGGTCATTAGGATGTGTTGTATTGAGAAATCTAATAATAAACTAATACATCTAGTTGTATGGCTTTTGTATAGTCAAATAATAACCACTATTTAGTAGCATGCATTATCTTTGATAATCTAAAATACCCCTTTATGAAACAGACACCTGCTTATTTAGTTTTAGTTTTTTTATTTTTAAGTCACCTATCTTTCGCGCAGCAAATGCCCGTAGATTTTTCTGACCCTTCAGAAAACTTTTCTTCTTTTTTGGGTAGTAGCTTCTCATTGAGTACAGATCCGGAAAATTCTAGTAATACTGTTGGCCAATTTTTTAATGATGGGTCTAACTCTTGGCAAGGATTTTACCTTGATCTGCAAAGAGCTATTGATTTGGATTTTCAGAACACTATTTCTTTGTCTTTTTATGGCTTTGACACTAATGCCCATACCGTTTTAATAAAACTAGAAAATGGCCAAAACCCTGATGTTGAGGTTACTCAAAACATACCCGCTGGTGGCGGGTGG
>JABHYI010000003.1 GCA_018656255.1 Bacteroidota bacterium | reverse complement strand
TGGTCGTAATCAATATTAATTAATTCTTTGTCGTAATAGGTATCTCCAATTTGTATCAGAGGTCTTAGATACCCCTGGCTTTGATTTTTTGGTGGAGTTACTGTAAACCATAGGGTGCTCGTTTCACCTTGACGCTCTAGGGTAAATAATTGCGGGGAAGAAACAACCCATCCCTTTGGAGCATTTAACTGCAGAGTGCCCTCTATGTTGTCTTTCCCAGCCCTAACATGCACGGCAACCTTTTGAGAATTTTCATTGGCAAATACCAGTACTTTTTCTGCAATACTAGCAGAGACTTTTGGAAGTACATTAAAAGGCCTATAGACTTCACCATCTACAGGGTCATTAAACTTATAAACAACATCTTTGAGTATCTGTAGGGCAGTATTATCTATATTTAAAGTAAACGAAATTTGCTCTGCAGCGGGAGTTTGTGGTAATCCAATCAAATCCTTTGGTGCGCTGTACATCCCTAAAGTACCTTTAGATTTAAGCCAATAAGCGGTAGAGGGTACCTTGTTTTGTGAAGTTACCTCTAGTTCAAGGTTTTCTTTTTCATTGGATAGTAAGACAATCTCTTTACTAGATAAAATAAGACCACTAGCGGTTGTTATTTTAGAGAGCGTGATTTTGTTTGCTCCTCTATTAATGGCCTCTACCTTGAGGGTGTATGCTCCCATTGGGTTGATACTTTCTTTATTAGCTACCGCTTCTAAGAAAACACCACTACACGCAACAATTAGTTCTTCTAATTCTTTTAGTTTAATACTGCGCCAATGCCCTTGTTTTGTGTCTTTTAAAAGCCTGTAGGCCTCCACTAGCTGAGGTACTATTGTTGACGGGTCTTGAAAATTAAAGCTATCTAAAAGAGGGTTTAATATCTTGCCAATAGCCACCCCGCCTTCTATTCTTGACCAGCTTGTGTTAATACCATCAAATATATTGGTGGTGTCTTGTGGAAACTCTCCTTTTAGAAATTCAAGGTACTCTGTTTGTTTGCCTCGAGTTCCTGTGCTACCAAATCCTTGAGATTTGTGCATAGACCTACTCAAAGAAGCAATTTCACCGTTAGAGAGGCCAAGGGCTGGATAATAATTTCCTGTTTCTACACTAACGAGATTTGATTTGTCTGCTTTTTCAAATTTTTCTTTAGAACCATAAAACCACCAAGAGGTATTGAATAAAAGTCTTTTTGGTTGCCAGGATCCATGGGTGATTGCTGTTTCTGGAAATTTTGTTGCATCGCCCACCAAATCAAAAGCTTCAAAGCTTAACATTGCAGAAGCGGTATGATGCCCATGGGTGCTCCCAGGGTTTCTGTGGTTAAACCTATTGATAATAACATCTGGTTTAAACGTTCTGATTGCTCTTACTACATCACTTAAAACGGCGTCTTTGTTCCAGATTTCGAGTGTTTCATCAGGATGTTTTGAATAGCCAAAGTCATTAGCTCTTGTAAATAATTGTTCTCCACCATCGCTGGCACGAGCAGCTAGTAATTCTTGAGTTCTGATGACCCCTAATAATTCTCTAATTTCTGGACCAATTAAGTTTTGTCCTCCATCTCCTCGAGTTAAGGAAAGATATGCAGTTTTTGCATGCATATCATTGGCTAAATAAGAGATTAGCCTCGTGTTTTCATCATCTGGATGAGCTGCAACATATAGCGCACTTCCAAGAAAGTTGAGCTTTTCTAGTTTGTGGTAAATCTCTGAGGCAGTTGGCTTTTGAGGTTGTTGGGCTAAAACTGCAGCAGTGCTAAGGGCAATTATAGCTGCCAAAAATAAAATTCTCATATTTTGGTATTGTTATTACAAAAGATGTTTACCAAAGATATTTAAAACTTAAAATCTGCAAAATCGCTTTTTAATCTATAACTCTTTAAATTATTTTGTAGACTATATGTATTTTATCTAAGGGTAGCACCAAAGTCTTTTTCAAAACGTTGCTGCAATTTGTTCATGATTTTGTCAATCTGCTTATCTGTTAAGGTCTTATTTTCATCTTGCAGGGTGAAACTTAGCGCGTAAGATTTTTTACCTTCTGGCAGGTTTTTGCCTGTATATACATCAAAAAGGTGTACTTCTTTAAGCAAGGATTTTTCTGTCTGAAAAGCAGTGTTTTTTAAATCTCCAAATCCTACAGACTCATCTATTAGGAGGGCAAAGTCACGTTTTACCTTCGGAAATTTAGAAAGTGGTTTTACAATAAAGTTATTTGTGTTTAAAAGCGATAGTATTGTGCCCCAATGAAAATCTGCAAAGAGTACTTCTGTATCAACACCAAAATGTTTGGTTATTTTTTGATTTATCACACCAAAGCTTACAAGGGTTTGTTTTTTTAAGCATAGTGATAGCCCTTCAGAGAATAGGTCATTTTCTATTTCTTTTTCTGAAAACAATGAAAACCCAAGCCTATCTAAGATAGCTGTAATTACTCCCTTAAAATAGAAAAAGTCTGCGCTGCCTATTTGAGAGCTCCAGGTGTTTTCTGTCTTGTTACCTGCCACTACTAGTGATAGATGTTTTTGTTCTTCTCTAGTGGTTTCGAAATTTTTATACGTATTTCCAAACTCAAAAAGCTTTACGTTGGCCGCTTTTCGCTTGGTGTTATATGCCAGTGATTCTAGGGCTCCAAACAACATAGATTGACGCATCACAGACAGCTCGTTGCTAAGTGGGTTTAGTATCGTTACGCTATGCTGCTCTTTTAAGGTGTCAGAGAGTTGCGTGTACTTTGGTGATGTGAGAGAGTTGTTTAGCATTTCATGAAAACCAAGAGAGGTAAGCTGAGAGGCAACTTTATTTTGCACCTGGTGGTCTTTAACTCCCACACTACTAGCTATAGATGCATTTAGTTTTGAGGACACACCTATGTTGTTGTATCCATAGACACGTAAAATTTCTTCAATAACATCTGCCTCTCTAGTTACATCGTTTCTGTAGGCCGGTATGGTCATGCCAATACCGGTTTCTGTAACGTTATTAACTTTTATCTCTAATGAGGACAGGATGTTTTTAATGGTTTCTTTCTCTATTTTTTGACCAATTAAAGCGTTTGCTTTATCAAAGTTTAAAAATACCTGGTGGTCTTTAATTTTCTTTGGATAAATATCTAT
>JABHYI010000004.1 GCA_018656255.1 Bacteroidota bacterium | reverse complement strand
GTTAATCATCTCGTCATACTGCTCTGCTGTCTCCTTGTTTAGGGCGTTGTATGCGGATATGACCCCTGGGTCGTTTGGAGAATGCTCTGCTGCGTCATAGGCATCTGCAATTTCTGCTCCCTGTGTCGGGTCTATCTTTACCTTGTGGAACGTCTGTATTCCCTTGTTTACCGGCTGTAGTGCTAATCTTTGTTTACCGAATAAACTTCTGTGTAATTTTTGTTCATTAGGTGCTAAATGATTTGATTCTATATACATGTTTTCATCTCCTATATCTGCATCATATTTTGAATTTTGCATTGTTTTCCTTTGTTCTTTTGATGGAGGATGATGTAATTGATATGCACCTGAACCGTAACTAAATTTACTTCTAATCATACCTGTTGCTGTTATAAAATCGTCAACTGATTCCTGGCCTGTTGTTTTTATTCCAAGTGTTTTTAAATATGGTTTTATTGTTGCTTCATGTCCTCTTGCATCAACATCTCTTATATGATGACCATTACGTGTTATGAATGTATCACCTTGATGGTCATAATCCCCTAAAGCGTGATTCATAGATGTTTTTCGCATCATCTTTTCTACCATGTCTGTTTTTGGATGAAATTGATTTAATGCTAATCTTGCTCTGGCCAGTTTAACTCTGAGGCTCATAGGAATTTGTTCTCCCTTAATGCTTTAGTCAAGTCTCTATAACCTTCACCTACAGTTCCATTAACATCAGGGCCAACAACAAATGCCAATTCTTCACCTGCTTTTTCCACATCTTGCATTGACCTTAACTGTGTTTTGTTTATTGGTGAATGTATTCCAAATGATACTCTACCACCTCTTCGTGTCATTCTTCTTTGTACTCTTGGTAGTTTGTGTTCTATACTAAATCTAGTTACAGGCCCATCATTACCTTTATCCTCTGGTGTAAACTCTTTGTCTTTAAAGATTGACTTGATTGTTTCAGTATGGTCTTCGCCTCCTCCTATGTAGTCACCAGTTGACGAAAGGAATGACGACTGGTGCTCCCTTTTGTCTGGCGGCAACGGACTGGAGTGTATTTTTCTTAATACTCCCTCAATATCATTATGTGCAAACTCGGATGCGAGACTGGCCTTCCTTACCTCCGGGTGTTTCTTTTTTATTATCTTTACTTTTTTAGAATCTTGATAGGTCATGTTTTGTTCTCCCAATGTTGCTAATTTTGCCTTTATAATTCTTACTCTGTCTGATTGTCTTGGTGATTTTCTTGAAGGTAATCCGGTTGTTTTATCTCTTCTTGGTTTGAATGGTGATTTCATATTCAATCCTTCTGGTGGTGTAATTTTATCACCATCTGTTTTAAAAACATTTGTTTTAGTAACAGCATAATCAGGTGTATCTAAATTTCTTCTAAATCGACTACGTTTATCTTTACCAAATGGAACTTCTTTTGTTAATGCTGGTGGGTCTACTAATCCCATAATTTCCCCAAATCCTTTAGGTTGTCTTTCAGTAGGTAATGGATTTTCTTTTTCATAACGTCTTTCTTTTTTATAAAATTCTGAATAATCAATACCTGCAAGTCTTGCTTTTAGTTTAGATATTTTAAACTTATACGTAGAACTTACAGGTCTATTTGATTTTCTTGCATTACCTTTTTCAATGTCATCCAATGTTCTTGTTGCTCTTTCTTGAGTCATCTGTGTGTTTGGGCCATCAACTGGTTTTTTCATTAACTGTTTTGTCTGTTGATATTCTTGTTCTTGTTTATCTATAGGACTTACTATACCATGTGGGTTATCCTTACTAAATGAATGTACTAGAGCAGTACCCCTTGTATCCCCTAGAGAATTTATAATGTCTCCCTCGTCATCTCTTTCTAATATTTTATCATCTCTAATGGATTCTAAATTGGTAAGTAATTGCATTTTGCTTTTACTATTAGTAGCAAGCATATCACCAAATAATTCCTTCTCAAGTCTAGTTTTTTGTTTCTCTGGTCTACCCATAAATCCTTTCATATGATGCTTGACGTTCTCAGTTAGGTCAAGTGCTATTTTTTGCTTTATTTTACCTACCCTTCCCTTGAGTTTTCCTCTTCTTATCTTTCTTTCGATTTTTGCAAATTCTTTTTTTAATGGGTCATTATTATCATACCATACTTTTCTACCCATAGGGTTGTGTGAATAATGTCCTTTGTAATATTTTTGTAATGGTGCATTTGGTGGTATAACTCTTAATCTTTGTTTTTGATTAATTTTATTTTTTTGATTCATAAACTGTCCTGATGACCCATCAAGTATAGTACCATCGTCTAATCTAACCCATTCGTGTCCTACTGTTGGTGTGCCATTATCATCCATACCAGCCGAACTAAATTCCCCTCCTGGGCCTGTGTACATACCGCCTTCTATTTTTACTTGTTTATAGTTCAATCCATGGTCTATTAATAATTTATTTTTTAAAAAACCTGACGTTGCACCACATGTTGCCTCATTGGTACAAGTGTTACCAAATGTGTTTGGTGGTTGTTTTCCTACTGTGCTATCAGGCCTTCGTTTTGTTATCTCATCTCTTTGTGTTTCAAAGTTTTTACTTAAATCAGTTATCTGTCTATCATATTTGCTTCCACCTTTATATGCTATTTTTTGCTTTTTTTTTAAATTGGCTACCCTTCCCTTGAGTTTCTTGGTGCATATCACCTTGCCCTCAAGCTTGGCCGACTTGAACTGCACCTGACACTCGTTGCCTGTGCCTATACACGTACCTTTAAGTAGGGCTATTCTTGCACCGTATGCAGGGTTCTCGTTAAGTGCTGCCAAGTGTAGGGCCTCCCATTTGCTGATT
>JABHYI010000005.1 GCA_018656255.1 Bacteroidota bacterium | reverse complement strand
GGGTGTTTCCTTTTAAAAGGCCTACTACACCAGTTTTTGCTACCCCTGTTTGTACTTCCATACCAAGAGATTTTAAATGGGCAGCGATTTTATCTGCCGTGTTAAATTCACGGTTAGATAACTCTGGATTTTCATGAAAGTAATGGCGCCAATCAATTACTTGAGACTCTATAAGCTCTATGTCTTTAAAAATACGTTGGTCTATTTGAGCTTTAGCACTCGCTCCGATGAGCAATAGAAGTAATACAATAAGTTGTTTTTTCATGGCAGTTGTAGATTTAATTTACATAAATTAAGCCTTAAAGATATTGAAATTTCATAAATAATACCCCAGCTTTGTTTGTTTATAAATTCTGAAATTTCAGTGGGTTCAATCACTCAGTTTTACGTATTTTCACATGCAGTATATTATCTTATTTTGTCATAATTCCGAAACTGTTTTGGAGTCTTAAAAATTTCAGAAAACCCTTGCAAGAATATTTACAACAATTAAACGAAGCTCAGTTAGCGCCTACCATACAAAAAGATGGCGCTATGATTGTTATTGCCGGAGCTGGCTCAGGTAAAACACGTGTACTTACCTACAGAATTGCCTTTTTAATGTCTAAGGGTGTGGATCCATTTAATATTTTAGCCCTCACCTTTACCAATAAGGCAGCACGTGAGATGAAAAAACGAATATCCACTATTGTTGGCCCCAGTGAAGGCAAAAACTTATGGATGGGAACCTTCCATAGTGTTTTTGCTAAAATACTTCGTATGGAAGCCAGTAAGCTTGGTTACCCTTCAAATTTCACTATTTATGATACCCAAGATTCTCAAAGTGTAATTCGTGCTGTAATTAAAGAAATGCACTTAGATAAAGAGATTTATAAATACAAGCAGGTGTATTCTAGAATATCTAGTTATAAAAATAGCCTAGTTACTGTAAAGGCTTATTTTAATAACCCTGAACTAATGGAGGCAGATGCAATGGCCAAAATGCCTCGTTTGGGAGATATATACAAAAGCTACGTGGATAAGTGTTTTAAAGCTGGCGCCATGGACTTTGATGATTTATTGTTAAAAACCAATGAACTTTTAACTCGTTTTCCAGAGGTTTTGGCAAAATATCAAAATAGGTTCCGTTACATATTAGTAGATGAGTACCAAGATACCAACCATAGCCAATATTTAATTGTACGCGCCTTGAGTGACAAGTTTCAAAACATATGTGTAGTAGGTGATGATGCTCAGAGTATCTATGCCTTTAGAGGTGCTAATATTAATAATATTTTAAATTTTCAGAAAGATTATGATGATGTAAAAACCTATCGCCTTGAGCAAAATTATAGATCTACCAAAAATATTGTAAATGCTGCCAATAGTATCATTGAAAAAAACAAAACACGACTAGACAAGGTAGTTTGGACCTCTAATGACCAGGGCCCAAAAATTAAAGTAAATCGCACCATGACAGATGGTGATGAAGGTCGTTTTGTAGCCAGCACTATTTTTGAAACCCAACAAAACTCGGAGCTTAAAAACGGGGATTTTGCAATTTTATACAGAACCAATGCGCAGTCTCGCGCCATGGAAGACGCCTTGCGTAAAAAAGACATTCCGTATCGTATCTATGGTGGGCTTAGTTTCTACCAGCGCAAAGAGATTAAAGATGTCTTGTATTACCTGCGCCTGGTGCTTAATCCTAAAGATGAGGAGGCCATAAAGCGTGTTGTTAATTATCCAGCAAGAGGTATTGGGCAAACCACCATAGAGCGCCTTATGGTGGCTGCAAATCATTACGACAGGTCTATTTTCGAGGTGATGCAAAACATCAGTAAACTAGAGCTTAATATCAATAAAGGGACACAAGCAAAGCTGTTAGACTTTGTTACTATGGTACAAAGTTTTCAAGTTTTAAATAAGACCTACGATGCTTTTCAGATGGCAGAATACGTGGCGAAAAAAACAGGGATACTAACAGAGCTTAAAAAAGATGGTACTCCAGAGGGTATTGCCCGTATAGAAAACATAGAAGAGCTACTCAATGGTATGCGTGATTTTGTTGAAGAGCAAAAAGAATTGGCAGACACCACTGGTTCTTTGTCTGAGTTTATGGAAGACGTTGCCCTTGCTACAGATCTTGATAATGACAAAGGAGACGAAGATTGTGTTGCTCTGATGACCATTCATCTAGCCAAAGGCTTGGAGTTTCCTTATGTGTTTATTGTGGGTATGGAGGAAGATTTATTTCCAAGTGGTATGAGCATGAATACAAGAGCAGAACTAGAGGAGGAGCGAAGGTTGTTTTATGTAGCAGTTACCAGAGCCGAAACCCAGGCTTATTTAACCTACACCCAGTCTAGATACAGGTGGGGAAAACTCATAGATGCAGAGCCTAGTAGGTTTATAGAAGAAATTGATGCTTCTTATTTGGAATATTTAACACCCGTTACAGAGCATCGTTATAAGCCACTTTTGGATGCAGATATATTTGGAGAGGTAGATAAAAGTAAATTACGACTGCGCAAACCAGCAGCTGGAAGCCCACCAACGGGACCAAACCAAGAGCAACTTCGCAAACTGCGCAGATTAAAGCCCGTGGCTAGTAGTGCAGAAAAAAATTTTGATCCTGCAGCTGCAAACTTACATATTGGCACAACGGTAGAGCATGTGAGATTTGGAAAAGGAAAAATAACCAAAATTGAAGGTGTTGGTGCAGACACAAAAGCAGAAATTAATTTTGAAAATGGTGGCTTAAAAAAGTTGCTGCTCAGATTTGCAAAACTCAGCATTATAGAATAAAATGCTACACCTATAAAACACACCAGCACCATGGCAACATTTATTAAAATATATGAAGACAATCCAAACCCTCGAGATATTGCCAAGGTTGTACAGATTATAAAAAAAGGTGGTTTGGTAATTTACCCAAGTGATACGGTATATGCACTAGGTTGTGATATTACAAACAACCGGGCCCTGGAGCGTATCGCTCAAATTAAAAAAGTAAAACTAGCAAAGGCTAACTTTTCTTTTGTGTGTAAGGACCTAAGCAACCTCTCAGATTACGTGAAACAAATAGACAACAATACTTTTAAGCTTTTAAAAAGAGCGCTTCCGGGACCTTACACTTTTATACTTCCTGGAAATAATAATTTGCCAAGTGTGTTTAAGAAGAAAAAAGAGGTTGGTATACGCGTGCCAGACAATGTTATTGTTCAAGCCATGGTTACCGCCCTTGGAAACCCTATTGTGTCTACTTCCATCAAAGATGAGGATCAGGTTATAGAATACACCACAGATCCTGAACTTATTTTTGAAAAATGGAAACACCTTGTTGATGTGGTTGTAGATGGCGGCTACGGAGGTAATGTTGCCTCAACTGTTATAGACCTTACGGGTGATACCCCTATTTTGGTTCGTCAAGGAAAAGGAAGCTCATCTCTTTGATTGCTTTTTATACTATTGCTTTTCTATTAAACTTGAGTTAATTAAAAAATCTTGCTGTACATCTAAGGTTTTTATTTTCCCATTGTTTTCTAGGGTTTTCCATGTGGATGTAGGTTGTATCCAATTTAAAACTCCGTTTATTTTAACTTGCACAGGCATATCAAAGTCCTGTATTATATCTGTATATCTGTATCTAAGCTGGTTTTCTTGGATACTGTACTGCAAGTTAGGAATCATTGTGGTTCGCAGGTATTGCTCCCAGAACTGGGTTAAATGTATCCCGCTTTTTTCTGAAATATACCTTTCAACTTGATGGCTTGTAACGGTTTGGTGGTAAAAATCTTTATTGAGTCCTCGCAGTATAGCACGCCATTTTTGATCATCTGCTATGAGTTGCCTCAGGGTATGTAAAATGTTAGCTCCTTTGTAATACATATCATTGCTGCCACGATTATTTTTATTGTAAGTGCCAATGAGCGGAATATCGTTTTGTATGCTTCTTTTAGTTCCAATAACGTACTCACTAGCTGCTTTTTCACCGAAATGATAGTTGAGGTATAGATTTTCTGAATAGGCTGTAAATCCTTCATGAATCCACATATCTGCAACATCTTTGTTGGTGATATTGTTTGCAAACCACTCGTGGCCTGCTTCATGGATAATAATAAAATCAAATTCAAGGCCCCAACCAGTTCCAGAGAGATCTCTGCCTAGGTATCCATTTTTATATTTATTACCATAGGTAACGCTACTTTGATGTTCCATTCCTAAATAAGGAGCCTCTACAAGCTTAAAGCTGTCTTCATAAAAAGGGTAGGGGCCAAACCAGTACTCAAAGGCCTCTAGCATTAAAGGAGCCTGTTTAAACTGCTCCTTGGCAATCTCTAGGTTGTCTCTTAAAACCCAATAACTCAAATCTAGTTTTCCGTTAAGTCCATTGTATGTTTCAGAAAAAGTAACGTAATCTCCTACGTTTATATTCACACCATAACTATTAATAGGATTTACTACCTGCCAATGCCAGGTTTTTGTGTCTTTATTTTTTATTTCTTCTATAAGTCTTCCATTTCCAACGCCCACCAAGTCTTTAGAGGTTGTGATAAATAAATCAACACCATTATCTGGTTCATCTTGTGGGTGATCCTTAACGGGCCACCATACACTGGCGCCAATACCTTGGTTTGCACTTGCTATAAAATCAATGCCGTTACTATCTTTACTCCACACAAGACCTCCGTCCCAGGGGGCATTAAGCGCCACAGTTGGAGCTCCAGAGAACCGTATCACTAATTTGTTTTGTGCCCCAGCTATTTGTGGTTCTGGTAGCTTTAAAAAGTGTGCGCTTCCATTTCTTTGTACTGCCACTTTTTTTCCATTTTGAGTTACAAGATCTATTCTCATAGGTTCCTGTAAGTCTATTTGCATTGTACTATTTGGGCTTAAAACTGTATAGGTAATAGTATTGGTGCCAGACAAGGATTTTGTTTGAGCAAGCACATCAACCTCTATTGAATAGTGTTGCAAATCCCACCAGGCTCTTTGTGGGGTTATTGATCCTCTAAGCTCATCTGCTAGAGTAAACTTTTCTTGCGCTATGGCGATTACACCATACCCCAACATTATAAAAATAAACAGAAGTTTTTTCATCGATACTTTTGTGTTGTACTGTTAAACAGTTAGGTTTTTTATCTGAAAGTCTCGCTAGGAAATACAACCACACTCTCATGACCATCTTCCCCAACACTTGCTACTCCAAAAAAGTAGTTATCTATCACAACCCCTTCTAATAAAAAGTAATCTACATCACCTACAAATCTACTATAATCCCAAGTTGGTGATGTGGTATCTCTCCAGTAAATTTTATAGCCAACTGCATTTTTGGTTTTTTCCCATCTAAGTTTTACTGCTGGAGCTACCATGCCTCCTATAGCTACTTTTGTAGGAGCCTTTGGAGCCCAAGCAAGACTTGCCATGGAAATAGCGTTTACAGCTGTTAATTTTTTTGCGTAATTAAAATTTACAAATTTTAGTTTATCTCCGTATTCAATACCATTTTCTGTGCGTATATCTTGGTGTTGTTGGGTGTAGTTTTCATGAGCTTCCATAATACGTATGGCTGGGTATCCTAAATCGTTAAAGGGTCTATGGTGTCCTCCACGGCCAAAACGATCAAGTCTATAAATCATCATTGGGTTTAATTGTGGCATATAGGTTTTAGTGGTTTTAAAAACATAACGCGCCAATTGCCTCGAAATACCGTCTACCTCACCACCGTAAAATCTTCTTAATCTTCTTTGCTTTTGTGTTTCGGTAGGAGGTACAGGTTCAGAAAAAATTCTAAAATCTACATTGCTAATGACACCATCTACTCCTTTTATATTGCCAATCATGTCATTGTTTAACACCCCAATAATATTCCAGTTATTCTCTTGAGCATACCTGGCAAATCCTGCTCCACCAAAAAGGCCTTGCTCTTCACCGCTTAAACCTAGATATACAATATTGGCATCAAACTCATAACTACTTAGTACTCTTGCAGCTTCTATAGCGCCGGCCATACCACTTGCATTGTCATTTGCCCCTG
>JABHYI010000006.1 GCA_018656255.1 Bacteroidota bacterium | reverse complement strand
GCTAGCTTTGGTATTAACTTCACCTTCTCAGTTAAAGTAGCACAAGACACCTATACCCGCTATGGGGTAGATAAAGATGGAAACTACAAACTACGGTATTGGTACCTATCACCAGCTGTGTATGACCAAAGTTGGCAGGTATATAGCAATAAAAAATCAAATGATCTGTATCAAAGGGCCTCACGTTTTAATATCACTTTAAGCCTTCCAGAGCTGTTTGAGGTCTCTACAGAGCTTGATATACTTGATACTAATGTATCAAAGGGAATTAAAACACTTACTCTAAAAGGTAATGATCGCATAAAGGCAACCTTGTTTTTAGGAAAGACAAACCTATTCGAAACCATTATTATTAGTAATCTTGAGGTACTAAGTAACCTGTCAAAATCAAAGACAGCCCCTGCCATGCGGGCAATTAATCTAGACAGAATGGTGTATTTTCTAGATCAAAAAGTAGGCCCTTACCCTTTTAATAAAATAGTTATTAGTGATGAGGATACTAAAAACAACCCTGTTTATGGTTTAAATCAATTACCTGGCTTTTTAAGTCCCTTTCCTACTGGTTTTGAGTATGATATAACACAATTTAAAACCCTATCTAGAACCTATCTCGAAAACACACTGCTACTGCATCCTAGAAAAGATGCCTGGCTTTTTGGGGCATTGCAAATTTATTTAATGATAGAGTACGTAAATACGTATTACCCTAAGATGAAAGTACTGGGTAGTTTAAGTAAGTTTTGGATCATTAGGTGGTCTCATATTGCAGATTTAGAGTTTAATGACCAATACTCGCTTTTGTATTTAAACATGGCACGTAACAACATTCATCAACCCCTGAGCACTCCTAAAGACGCTCTTACTAAGTTTAATAAAAAAATAGCCAACAACTATTATGCTGGTAAGGGTCTTGAATATCTGAAAGATTTCTTAGGAAGTGATGCTTTAGATACAAGTATAAAGCAGTATTATAAAAAATACAAACTAAAACCAAGTTCACCACTAGACTTTAAAAATACTATAGAAGCTTCGAGTCCAAAAAATATAGATTGGTTCTTCAATGATTATGTTCATAAACGCAGTACCATTGACTTTAAAATTAAAAAGACCACAAAAAGAGCAGACTCTATAGATGTTACTATTATAAATAAACGAGATAATATATTACCTGTATCTGTATATGGAAATAGTAAAGATGGAACACTCTTATTTAAAAAATGGTCTGCACCAATAGATAGTATTGGTATAGTTACAGTTCCCTCAAAGGATTTAAAACGTCTAGAGTTAAACAAGCAAGGCTTCATAACTGAATACAATAGAGCCAATAACATAAAAAGATTTGGAAGTGTTTTTAATAGACCACTTCAGTTTAGATTATTTAAAGATGTACAAGACCATCGATTTAACCAAATGTTTTTTATGCCTGTGGTTGAATACAACCTATATGACGGTATAACCACTGGGTTAAAGTTATATAATAAAACATTACTACCTAAAGGGGTGCACTATAAGTTAGAGCCGCAATATGGTTTTAAATCTAAAAAACTTATCGGAAGCGCCTCCTTACAATACACCAGCCAATTTGAACAAGGTAGGCTCAGGAGTATTCGGTATGGTTTTTCTGGAAACTATTTCAGCTATGATACTGGACTATTTTACAAACGCTTCACACCTTTTATGACTTTTACGTTTTCAAACCAGGATATTAGAAATAATGAAAAGCAGTTTATTAGCCTAAGAAATGTAACAGTTTCAAGAGACATAAATCCAAACAACCCTCAACAAGATCCTAACTATAGTGTATTCAATGCTAGTTATGTGTACAGCAACCCAAACTTAATAAACTATTACAGGAGTGTTGTTGATTATCAAATCTCTAGTAAATTTAGTAAAATAGCCCTCACCTTTGATTACAGAAAACTTTTTGAAAACAACCGACAGCTTAATGTAAGATTATTTGCAGGAGCTTTTTTATTTAACGACACCAAACAAAGTGATGACTTTTTTAGTTTTGCTTTAGACCGTCCTACAGATTATCTTTTTGATTATGCCTATTATGGCCGTAGTGAAGACACCGGGCTCTTTAGCCAGCAGCTCATAGAAGCCGAGGGAGGTTTTAAATCTAACCTAGGGGTAGACTTTGCCAATAGTTGGATAACAACCATCAACGCCAGTACAAACCTATGGCGTTGGATTTTAATTTATGGTGATGCTGGATTAGTACATAATACCGATAGTGGCACTAAGGCTGTTTTTGACTCTGGTATACGCATCAATTTAGTTCAAAATTATTTCGAAGTATATTTTCCGATATATTCTAGTTTAGGTTGGGAAACTGGTCTAGAGAATTATGACCAAAGAATACGTTTTAAAATTACCCTCTCTCCCAAAACACTCCTAGGACTATTCACCAGAGAGTGGTACTAAAAACATCAGGATATGAAATCATTATACAACAATTGGAAAATCATTATTTTAGGATGCCTTACCTTAGGTATGGCGCCATTTTTCCCTGAGCCGCATCTTTGGGGCAAACTAAAATGGGTTGCTGGTGGCGCCTCAGGTATGGCCCCTAAAGATTGGTTTGATATCGTATTGCATAGCCTCCCTTTTGTTTTACTGATTCGTATCGCAAGTATTGAAATTATATCATTTATTGAATAATTCTTAATTAAACCGCTATCAAACTAATAATATCGTAACAATTTGCCATTGTTTAGCATCTCGATTTTTAGTACTTTTGCGATAAGCCCAAACCAGCTAATATCCCAAACATGCAAACAGATCCAGAATTAAATACAGACATGTCTTTTGAAGATTTTAAAACAGAAGTTTTAAATGATTATAAAATTGCAGTTACAAGTAGGGAGTGTAGCCTTTTAGGACGTCGTGAAGTTTTGACTGGAAAAGCTAAGTTCGGAATTTTCGGAGATGGTAAAGAAATACCTCAATTGGCATGGGCAAAAGCATTTAAAGCAGGAGATTGGCGCAGTGGTTACTACCGTGACCAAACCTTTATGATGGCTATTGGAGCTTTAACTATACAGCAATTTTTCGCAGGGCTTTATGGCCACACAGATATACATGCAGATCCTATGAGTGGCGGG
>JABHYI010000007.1 GCA_018656255.1 Bacteroidota bacterium | reverse complement strand
GATGATTATGCAGAAGAAACTTCTTGGGAGTTCCGAGAAGTTGGAGGTGCTTTAATAGACTCTGGCAGCTACAATCAAACATCTGATGACAACACAACATTTGTAGAAACTTGGAATGTTGATTTAAATACATGTTATGAGTTTACAATATCTGATACATTCGGTGATGGTATCTGTTGTCAATATGGAGATGGAGAATATAGCTTAACTGCAACTAATGGAGATGTTATTTTTGAAGGTGGTGAATTTGGAGATAGCGAAACAACACAACTATTAACTGCTGAGGAGTTATCAATAAATGATGCGTCACTAGCTAGCATATCTTTATACCCTAATCCTGCTACTAGTGAAATAACTCTTAGCATTGGAAACACAAATGATAGTTCTTCTTATAGCTTGTATAATACTTTTGGACAGTTACTTGAGCAAGGTGTTGTATCACAAAACAAAGAAGTAATTTCAGTTTCTGGCTATACAACAGGAATTTATTTTATTGTAGTTAAAAATACTGTAACTAGTATTGAGTCTACACTAAGATTTATTAAGCAGTAATAAAAAGGCACCTTCAATTGAAAAAACTTAAAGAACGTTGGAATATAGATTCTAACTGGAAATTAACAGTAGTTTTTATAGTCTTTGCAATAACTGGCAGCTCTGCTGCCAAGTTTGCAGGGCCCATAACAGATGTCTTAGGCATTACCAAATCATTAGGTTGGTATTTTTATTGGCCCATCAGAATACTCATTATATTTCCTGTATATCAAGTTCTTCTGGTGTTTTTCGGTTGGCTATTTGGTGAATTCGAATTTTTCTGGAGCTTTGAAAAAAAGATGCTTCGTAGTATGAAACTTGGTTTTATATTGAAAGATTAACCTTTGCCTAAAAAGTATAAAAAAAGCCCTTACAAGTAATGTAAGGGCTTTTTTTATGTTTAATAATGTACACCATAAAAATCTAACGATCACACTATGATGCTGTTTATTAGGATAAATCTGAGCTAATGAGTTTTAAAAATTCATTTCTAGTTTCAATTTTCTCAAATTGTCCTCTAAAGCCTGAAGTGGTAGTTACACTATTTTGTTTTTGAACACCACGCATCATCATACACATATGGCTTGCCTCTATTACAACGGCAACTCCTTTGGGCTTTAATGTATCGTTTATGCACTCTAAAATATCATGAGTAAGTCTTTCCTGTACTTGGAGTCTTCTAGCAAATACATCTACCACTCTTGGTATTTTACTCAAACCAACGATGTGTCCATCTGGTATGTAGGCGATGTGTGCTTTTCCATAAAAAGGCAACATATGATGCTCGCATAAAGAGTATAACTCAATGCTTTTAATGATTACCATATCATGGTAATCTTCTTTAAACATTGCTCCTTTTAGTATTGCAGCTGGGTCTTGATCATAGCCCTGGGTTAAAAACTGCATTGCTTTTGATGCTCTTTCTGGAGTTTTAACAATACCCTCACGAGTAACATCTTCTCCTATATCAGATATAATATCTGTGTAGCTTTTTTTTATGTTTTGTGTAGCTTGATGGTTGTGTTCTTCGAAGAATTTATAGTTACTCATTTATTTGATTTAAGTTTATCTGCAAAAAATTGCTGTATTTTTTCAATTTTAGGTGTAATGGTAAAATTACAATATGCCTGCTCTTTGTTTTGGTTGTAATAATTATGATGAGATGCTTCTGCCAGATAAAAAATATCTAAAGGCTGAAGCTGGGTAACAATAGACTCTTTAAAAACAACCGCTTTAGTAAGGGTATCTATAAAATCTTTGGCCTCATTTTTTTGGGTTTCATCTCCATAAAAAATAGCACTTCTGTACTGGGTACCTACATCATTTCCTTGACGGTTTAATGTGGTTGGATCATGGGTTGCAAAAAATACCTCTAAAAGCGTTTGATAGGAAATAACCTTGGGGTCAAAATCTATGCGTATAGCCTCTGCATGCCCAGTTGTACCATTACAAACTTCTCTGTACGATGGGTTTTTTATGTGTCCTCCTGTATATCCTGAAACTACATTAACAACACCTTCTAGGCGCTGGAAAACTGCTTCTGTACACCAAAAACATCCGTTAGCAAAAATAGCTTGTTTAATTATTGTATCCATCCTTTAAACAAAGCTACATTAATTTAACACTGTATGTGTAATTGAAAATCTTTTTAACTTTTTATTAGTAAAAGGACCTTTAGCATAGCGGTAAATTTGCACATCTGTATTGCATTAATCAACTATGCAAAGGAGTTTTTTTTATGAGAAACATTATTTTTTTCTTTAGTGTGCTATTACACACAACACTTCTATTTTCTCAACAAGAAAAAACACTCACTGCAACTAGAATTTCAGAGGCTCCAAAGATAGACGGGGTTTTAGATGATACTGTTTGGAATAACCTCCCCTACTATGGAGACTTTAACATGCTAGAGCCTGGAACGCAGGGTGATATCCCTTTAGGCTACCAAACCAAAGTTCAGCTAGCCTATGATGATACTGCTGTTTATATAGCAGCATACATGGAAGATCCAAACCCAGGTAGTATTGCTAGTCAATTCTCACAGCGTGATGATGTAAGAGCTCAAGCAGATTTTATTGCAGTTGCATTAAACACCTACAATGATGGTATTAACGAGACACGTTTTGGTGTTACTAGTGCTGGAACTATTTTTGATTCAAAAATATCAATCAACGATGAAGACTTAGGATACAATGTTGTGTTTGAGTCTAAAATATCAAGGGATAGCAAAGGATGGTATGCAGAGTTTAAAATTCCATATAATGCCCTTCGTTTTCCTGAGCTTGAGATTCAGAATTGGAGTATCAATTTTTACAGACGTATTATCAATAGTAATGAGACCCATAGTTTTGCTGCTATTGACATTACAAAAGGAAAAGCTACGCAATACAATGCTCCACTGCTAGGTATTGAAAAAATAAACCCTCCTACTCGCCTTACTTTTTTTCCATTCACCCAAGGAGCTGTTTCTACCCTTGAGGGAGTAACTAATAGAAACTTTAGCGCTGGAATGGATTTAAAATATGGTCTTAGTGATAGCTTTACGTTAGATGCTACGCTGATACCAGATTTTGGACAAGCTGCCTTTGATGAGGTTACCCTTAATCTAGGACCTTTTGAACAAACTTTCGAAGAGCAAAGACAATTTTTCACTGAAGGAACAGAACTTTTTAATAAAGGAAGACTCTTTTTCTCAAGAAGAGTGGGCGGATCTCCCAGTAAAGAAATTACAGATCTAGAAGAAAATGAAATTGTTGATCAATATCCAGAGAGTGTCAATTTATTGAATGCTATAAAAGTTTCAGGAAGAACAAAAGACAATTTAGGGTTTGGTTTTTTTAATGCCATAACCGAAAAAACATATGCAAGGGTTCTAAACGAGCAAACAGGTGCTACAACGCAGGTATTAGTAGAGCCTCTAACCAACTATAACATCCTTGTGCTAGATCAGCAGTTTAACGACAACTCATCTATTTCTTTGATTAATACCAACGTTACACGAGATGGCCAATTTAGGGATGCAAACACAACGGCAATAGTATATGATGTTTCAGACAAACAAAACACATATAATATATCTGGTAGAAATGTTGCCAGTAATGTGAGTAAAGATAACGGGATTAGTACAGGGTTTTTATCTGAAATAGAGCTGTCTAGAATAAAAGGAAAATTTAGATATCGTTTAGAGCATAAACTCGCCAACACGACTTATGACATCAATGATTTAGGCCTTAACAGGAGAAATAATTATAATAACCTTGAAGCAGAAATCTCTTATGAGAATTTTGAACCAAACAAAACATTTAATAAGTATAAGTTTGAATTATCTACAAGACATAGACGCCTTTATAACCCTAATGTAATCACAGGTAATTCATTTAGATTTGAAAGCTTTTTTGTATTAAAATCGAGAATAGCCTTTGGCGGGTTTATGGACTATAGAACAAGTAGAGATGATTACTTTGAGCCTCGAGTAGAAGGAAAATACGTCACATTTTCAAAAAGTTTGGGTTCTAAAATGTTTATCTCTACAGACTACAGAAAGGTATTTGCAGTAGATTTTGGTATTGGCCAGCGAAAAGATTTTGATCAACCACAACAACAGGTATTTATTGAGTTTTCTCCAAGGTATCGCTTCTCGGATAAGTTTTTAGTGGAAATTAACACAGATTTTTCTAAAAGAGACAATCAATTTGGCTACATAGACAACACAGAAACTGATGTCTTTTTTGGACAACGGGATTTACTATCTTTTGAAAATTCATTAACCGCAAGTTATAATTTTGACCCTTATAGAGCAATTGACCTGCGTTTTAGAAATTATTGGACTTCTGTAGATTACAGTGATGGTATTTTCTTTAAACTCAATGATGACGGTACTAAAGATATTGTTGACTACCAAATAACCCAAGAAAATGACCCAAACAGAAACTTCAATATCTGGAACCTAGATTTAAGTTTTAGATGGCGATTTGCCCCAGGTAGCGAAGCTAGTTTATTATATAGAAATCAAATATTTAATAATGACAACCAGGCCACTTTAGGGTACACAGAAAGCTTAAACAAACTATTTAAACAAGCTGTTCAAAACACTATATCTCTAAGAGTTACCTATTTTTTAGATTACAATAATGTTGCTTATATTTTTAACAAAAAATAAGTAACTACAAGATATCCCTTATAAATAGTAAAGAAGATTTTATCTTGTGCAATAATGTGAGTATTTTGCTTGTTTAAAACTATATAAAGAAAATACCATGAAAAAGTTTTATATCTCTATACTTGCGGGTTTGCTCCTTTTTACTGGATGCTTTGAGGACTTTGATGACACAATAAATCCTGCTTCTACCCTAGAGATACAAAACTTTATATATCGTGGTTTAAATTATTTCTATTTATACAAAGCAGATACCCCAGAACTTGCAAATGATGCCTTTTTATCTAATGATGATAAAAATAGTTTTTTAGAAAGCTACGAGTCTCCACAAGATTTATTTGATTATTTAAAATCTGACCAAGACCGTTTTAGTTTTCTTACAGATGATTATGTTTCCTTGGAAAATGCGCTAAGCGGTGTAACCCTTAACAATGGTATGGAGTTTGGACTAGTTTTCTACCCAGATGGTAGCGGTGATGTATTTGGCTATGTTCGTTACGTACTTCCAAATTCTAGCGCCGCTAGCAATGATTTACAAAGAGGTGTTATTTTCAATACCATTGATGGCCAGCAAATAAATGAGACTAATTACAATGATTTACTAGCTCCAGATACGTACACAATTGGGCTTGCAACCTTTGACGGTGTTACCATAACACCTACCCCAACAAGTGTAACTCTTACAAAATCACAAATCACAGAAAATCCAATACACATAAGCCAAACACTTACCATAGAAGGACAAAAAGTAGGGTATCTAATGTATAATGCTTTTACACGAGATTTTGACCCAGAGCTAAATGCTGTCTTTGGCGAGTTTAAAAACCAAGGCATTGAGCACCTTATACTTGACTTAAGATACAATGGTGGTGGTTCTGTAGAAACAGCAGTAGATCTGTCTTCTATGATAACAGGGCAATTTAATAGCCAAGTATTTTACACAGAGCAGTGGAACCAAGACCGGCAAGCGCAATATGCAAGTCCTGGTCTGTTTAATTCTGTAATTTCAAATGGAGATGTAATTAATAGCCTAAATCTTGACCGGGTATATATTATTACTAGTGCCCGCTCTGCCTCTGCCAGTGAACTTGTAATCAATGGTCTAGCGCCTTACATTAACGTGACTCAGGTTGGAGATACCACAACGGGTAAATTTCAAGCTTCATTTTTATTGTATGATGCTCCGGCGCCAAATTTTAATAGGTCACAGGCAAATGTAAACCATACCTACGCTATGTTACCCCTTGTCTTTAAAACTGCAAATGCTGCAGGTAACACAGATTATATTGATGGACTTGTCCCAGATATCGAACAAAAAGAGAACTATGCAAATTTGGGACAATTAGGAACGGTAACAGAACCTTTACTTGCAGAAACTCTTAATCAAATATTTCCTGGGCTTGCACCCACAACAATGTTTGATGATTTTACAGAAATTGGAGATAGCAACAGCAATAATATCTTGGAAGGCATTATGTTTATTGATAACTAACAAAACGTACAACACCACAAACTGCCCTAGAGTATATAATAACAAAACCTATGATAACAGCAAAGAATATCCACAAATACTATGAAAAACTACATGTTTTAAAAGGTGTAGATCTTCATATTAAAAAAGGAGAAATTGTATCCATCGTAGGTGCTTCAGGTGCTGGAAAAACAACCTTACTTCAAATTTTAGGAACCCTTGATGGTTTTGACAGTGGAGCATTAACCATTAACGATGCTCAAATTGCTTCTTTAAACAAAAAACAACTCGCTGGTTTTAGAAACACTACTTTGGGTTTTATATTCCAATTCCACCAATTACTTCCAGAGTTCACTGCCCTTGAAAATGTATGTATACCAGGATTTATTAAAAAAACAAATAAGACAGAGGTAGAAAAAAGAGCCAAAGAGCTTCTCGCCTTTCTGGGCTTAACTTCTCGAGAGAATCACAAACCCAATGAATTATCTGGAGGAGAACAACAACGAGTTGCAGTTGCTAGAGCGCTAATTAACAACCCGGCTATCATTCTAGCAGATGAACCCAGTGGAAATCTAGACACAGAAAGTGCAGAAAACCTTCATAATTTATTTTTCAAACTAAGAGACAAGTTTGGACAAACCTTTGTTATAGTTACTCATAACAAAGATCTAGCAGCCATGGCAGACAGAAAACTAATCATGCAAGATGGAATTATAATTAGTGATTAGCGAGCTCTTTAACGCTATACAACCCACTAAAAATCATCAATTATATATCTAAAAATGAAGCTTGATAAAACCGAATTAAAAGAATTTTTAGATCAAAAAGTACAACAATACAATACCTTAGATTTTATTGGTACAGATCCCATCCAAATACCACATCATTTTACGGGTAAAGAGGATATAGAAATTTCTGGATTTTTGATAGCCACTATTGCCTGGGGAAACAGAAAAAGTATTATCACAAACGGGCAGCGATTATTAAATATCATGGGCAACTCCCCTTTTGATTTTGTTTTAAACTACACAAATAATCATAAAAAATACACAAAGGGGTTTGTGCACAGAACATTCAATGAGGATGATTTGCACACCTTTTTCTTGGCCCTTTCCAATATTTACAAACAACATCAAGGCCTAGAGGCCGTATTTTCAAAAAACGGTTCAAATCATAGTTTGCAACCTGCTATACATGCGTTTAAAAAGGTGTTTTTTGAGATTCCACATCTATCTAGAACACAAAAACATGTGAGTGATCCATTAAAAAACAGTGCTGCAAAACGCATTAATATGTTTTTAAGATGGATGGTGCGCCAAGACACTGCTGGGGTAGATTTTGGTATCTGGAACACCATCTCTCCTGCAGTTTTGTCCTGCCCTTTAGATGTGCACAGTGCAGGTATCGCTAGGAAACTAGGGATTTTAACCCGTAAACAAAATGACGGTAAAGCCTTAGGTGAGTTAGACAAGGTACTTCGTGAAATGGACCCGATAGATCCCGTAAAGTATGATTTTGCACTTTTTGGCTTGGGCGCCTTTGAGAAGTTTTAAAAGTATAATTTTCTTTAATGTTATTATTTGATCTTAATTAACTTCGGTTTTTTATCTTTGCTGAAATAGTATATACCTAAATGCAGTTTAAATACCCGGAACTTCTCTACGCACTTTTTCTACTACTGATTCCTATTTTAATTCATTTATTTCAACTCAGACGCTTTCAAAAAGTATCTTTTACCAATGTTTCCTTTTTAAAGAAAGTGAGCATGCAAACACGTAAAAGCTCTCAAATAAAGAAATGGCTTATCCTGCTGCTTCGTTTGCTTGCCATTGCCGCAATTGTAATTGCATTCACCGAACCTTTTAAGGCTTCTAAGACGGCCTTAAACAGCACTAAAGAGACAACTATTTACATAGACAACTCCTTTAGTATGCAGGCCAATGGCGCTCAAGGTCCTTTATTAAATAGTGCACTGCAAGAGTTACTAATACAAATACAACCTGAGGCTACCATTAACTGGTTTACCAACACATCTTCAAAAAAAGGTGCTAGTGCCCAACAACTTAAAGAAGACTTTTTAAAACTAGGATATACTCAAAAACAACTTAGCCCTAAACAAGTACTATTAAAAGCCGATGCCTTTTTCAGTAAAGACGAAACCTCAGATAAAAGATTAATTTATATCTCAGACTTTCAAAAAAATGAAGTATTTCCAGAAGTAAGTGATCGCTTTAAGGTAGATGCGGTGCAGTTAAAACCTTTACTCCAACAAAACATTGCTATAGACTCTGCTTATATAGAGTCAAACAACACAGGGCTCACAAAGTTAAAAGTAGTCTTGTCAGCAAAAGAAGTTTCAAAAACCGCAGTGTCTGTGTCTTTGTATAATGACAAAACGCTAACATCAAAGATTGCTGTAGATTTTAGTGAAAACAGCAAAAAAGAAATCACTTTTGATATAGATAGTACAAAAGGATTTAAAGGCAGTATTACCCTTACAGACAATGGCCTTAGCTATGACAACAGTCTTTATTTCAGCATAAACACCCCTGCAAAATTAAAAGTACTTAGCATAAACGCCAGTAATGCAGATTTCTTAAAACGCTTGTTTGCTACCCAAGAATTTGAGTACACACCTCAAGATGCTAAAAATCTTAACTACAGCCTACTTTCACAACAAAATTGCATCATACTAAATGAATTAAAAAGTATTGACACCTCACTAAGTAATGCCCTTACAGAATTCTCTCAAAATGGTGGGAGTGTATTAATTATACCTGCCCTTGACATAGATATTACAAGCTATAATAGCTTGTTGAGAAATTTAAATTTAGGATCCTTAGACAAGCAGCTTGTCCAGCAAAAGAAAATCACTAACATTGTTTTTGAGCACCCACTATATCGTGATGTTTTTGAAAAACGTATTACAAACTTCCAATTTCCAACCACAAATAGTTTTTACACAATTACTTCAGGGGCAGCTACTTTACTTAGTTTTGAGGATGAAAAACCTTTTTTGCTGGGTTTTAAAAACAACTATATTGCAACAGCAGCTTTTAATACACAAAACAGTAATTTAATAAGCTCTCCTTTAATTGTACCAACACTGTATAATATAGCTAGGCAGAGCTTAAAGACACCAAAATTATATTACACCATTGCCTCTTCTGTATCCTTTGGAGTTGGTGTTCGTTTAATAGGAGATGAAATTTTAAATATTAAAGATAGTATCGTTAACTTTATACCCCTGCAAAAAGCTAAGGCTAACAAGGTTATTATTACAACCAATGAGTACCCTAAAAGTGCAGGAACATTTTCTATAAATAAAGCAGACGCGTTTATTGAAAGTGTGAGTTATAATTATAACAGAGACGAAGGGAATGTAAGCTATGGTGATGTAAAGAATTGGAACTCGGTAACACCACATCAAAATATTACTAGTTTGTTTGATGCTATTTTAAAAGAAAATACAATTACAGATTTTTGGAAATGGTTCGCTCTTCTGGCGCTGCTATTTCTTATTGCTGAAATGTTAGTTTTAAAATTTTATAAAAATTAAAAACCTGTAGCATAGGCGTTATAGGAAGTAACCTGTAAATTTGAGTATTATGAATATATTACTAAAATCGGCTACCATTGTAGATAGTGAAAGTAAATACCACTTAAAAAAGTGTGATATACTTATTGAAAAAGGGATCATATCAAAAATTGCCTCTTCTATAGCTGCACAAAAAAACATGCAAGTAATTAAACGCCCTAATCTGCACATTTCAAGAGGCTGGTTTGATAGCGGGGTGTCTTTCGGAGAACCAGGTTTTGAGGAGAGAGAAAACATTGAAAACGGCCTAAAAACAGCTGCTTTATCCGGCTTCACTGCCGTTGCACTAAACACAAACACACATCCAGTACCAGACAATAAAGGAGCCATTCGGTATTTAAAAACCCTAGCAAACAACCAAGGTGTCACCCTATTGCCTAATGGGTGCCTTACTCAAATGGCCAAAGGTGAAGATCTAGCAGAACTCTTTGACATGCAAGGTGAAGGAGCACTTAGTTTTTATGATTATAAAAAACCTATAGCAAACCCAAATTTGCTAAAAATAGCTCTACAGTACACCCAAAGTTTTAATGGCCTTGTGCAGTCCTATCCTTGTGAGAAAGCAATTGCACCAAATGGAATGGTAAACGAGCATCTAAGTGCTACCCAACTTGGGCTTAAAGGCATACCTACCCTTGCCGAATCTCTTCAAGTTGCTAGAGATCTTTACATCTTAGAGTACACAGGTGGTAGGCTCCACATTCCTACCATATCTACTCTAGAGAGTGTAGGACTTATAAAACAAGCAAAGAAAAAAGGCCTTAAAGTTAGCTGTAGTGTATCTATTAATAATCTTAGCCTTACAGACGGTGTGCTTGAGAGTTTTGATACCAACTACAAACTCATGCCTCCTTTGAGAACACCTCAAGATATAAAGGCATTAAAAAAAGGACTTACAGATGGCACTATAGATATGGTAACTAGTGACCACAATCCTATAGATATTGAGAATAAAAAAATAGAGTTTGATCATGCAAAATACGGTAGTATTGGTCTTGAAAGTTGTTTTGGAGCACTACAAAAAGCAACAGATTTAGAAACAGCAATAAAGGCATTAACCCAACAATCTGTTTTTAAGATACCGCAAAGTAGTATAGCCCAAGGCCAAAAGGCCAACATAACACTCTTTGACCCTAGCCTGCAATGGTTGTTTAAAAAAGAGCATATTATCTCTACTTCCAAAAATGCAGCTTTATTAGAGCAACCTCTTTTAGGTAAAGCCTATGGGATAATCAATAATAGTCAAGTACTACTGCATGAATAAAGCAAGCAACCCTAAGGGTAAAAACCTAGCTATTGTAGCCTACATTACCTTTATAGGTATGTTTATAGCTTATACTATTAATAGAGATAAAAAAGATGCCTTTGCCACCGCTCATATTAAAAACATGTGTGGCCTTGTTTTTGGACTTCTAATTGCTCAAACAACTCAAGGATATATTAATCAAGAATTAGGAGATGTTTTATGGTATGTAGCGTTTTCACTATGGCTGTATTCTTTAATTTCTGCTGTATTTAACAAAGAACCTAACATCCCGTTTTTAAGTAAAAAGTTTCAAGAGTGGTTTACATTTCTAGACTAGATATACTACCATTTAACAATCAAATTTTAAAATAGTAAACATGCAAACAACCCCAAATAACTCAAGAGCACTTGCTATTATTTCATACATAACTTTTATTGGTTGGATTATTGCTTTTATGCTTAACAACAAGCAAAAACACGCACTAGTTACCTACCACCAAAAACAATCTCTAGGAATTCAGGGTATCTATTT
>JABHYI010000114.1 GCA_018656255.1 Bacteroidota bacterium | reverse complement strand
GCTATATTAATGATTTTTTAAAAACGCAATTAGATAACTTTTTACATAAAAACCCTGCTGTTTCTGAGGCTATACAGAGTAAAATTATGCAAGCAGAGCGTGAGCGTAAAGAGTTGTCTGGCATTAGAAAACTAGCCAAAGACCGCGCAAAAAAATCAAACCTGCACAATAAAAAATTACGTGATTGTAGGATTCATCTAGGTGATACAAAAAAAGAGCGTAATTTAGAATCTACCTTATTTATTACAGAGGGAGATAGTGCATCTGGTAGTATCACAAAAAGTAGAGACGTTAATACACAGGCTGTATTTAGCCTTAAAGGGAAGCCTTTAAATAGCTATGGGTTAAGCAAAAAGATTGTGTATGAAAACGAAGAGTTTAATCTCTTGCAGGCTGCACTAAATATAGAAGAATCTCTTGCCGATTTGCGGTACAATAATATTGTTATTGCAACAGATGCCGATGTAGATGGTATGCACATTAGACTGCTTCTTATTACATTTTTCCTGCAGTTTTTTCCTGAGGTGATTAAAGAGGGGCATCTGTATATTTTACAAACCCCACTTTTTAGGGTTCGTAATAAAAAGAAAACTATTTATTGTTATTCTGAGGAAGAACGTAAAAGTGCCTTAGAGGAACTCAAACCTAAGCCGGAGATTACTCGATTTAAGGGTCTTGGTGAAATATCTCCAAATGAATTTGTTCATTTTATCGGAGACAACATTAGGCTAGACCCTGTAATGCTAGACAAGCAAATGAGTATTGAAGAAATGCTTTCTTTTTACATGGGTAAAAACACACCAGATAGGCAGGAGTTTATCATCAATAATCTGAAAGTGGAACTAGATGTCTTAGAAGAAGAAGCCTAATAGTATCAAAACAAAGTACGTACCAAAAGTGAAATAATAGCACATGAACGAGGATCAAAATCCAGATGAAGAATTAAACCCAGAAGGGTCCAACCTGCAAGATGGCCATCAAGAAGACGCTCTTGATGCCCAGATTATTGGAGAAGACCAAGAGGATTTTGATTCACCACAGACTGAGGAGGGTGAAACCATTACCCGCGTCACTGGAATGTACCGTGAGTGGTTTTTGGACTATGCTAGTTATGTTATTTTAGAGCGAGCTGTTCCTGCCATTGAAGATGGTTTTAAGCCGGTTCAGCGCCGTATCATGCATTCTATGAAAGATCTTGATGATGGCCGCTATAACAAAGTAGCCAATGTTGTTGGGCATACCATGCAATATCATCCACATGGAGATGCTAGTATTGCAGACGCTATGGTGCAGTTAGGACAAAAAGATTTACTCATTGATACCCAAGGAAACTGGGGTAATATCCTTACCGGAGATAGAGCTGCTGCGGCTAGATATATTGAGGCTCGTATTTCTAAGTTTGGTTTAGATGTTGTCTTTAACCCAAAAATTACCAAGTGGCAGTCTTCCTATGATGGAAGAAGAAAAGAACCAATAAACCTTCCTGTTATGTTTCCACTTCTACTGGCACAAGGAGGAGAGGGTATTGCCGTTGGTTTGTCTACAAAAATATTACCACATAATTTTATAGAACTTATTGATGCTTCTGTAAAACACCTGCAAGGTAAGCGCTTTACTATTTTTCCAGATTTCCCTACAGGAGGAATTATAGATGTTACAAATTATAATGACGGTCTAAGAGGTGGTAAAATAAGGTCTCGTGCCCGTATTGGCCAACACGATAAAAACACGCTAGTTATTACAGAGATTCCTTTTGGAACCAATACAGGGTCTTTAATTGACTCTATTTTAAAGGCCAATGAAAAAGGTAAGATTAAAATTAAAAAGATAGAGGATAACACTGCCGCAGATGTTGAAATTCTAGTTCATATTCCGTCCGGTATTTCTCCAGATAAGACAATAGATGCTCTGTATGCTTTTACAAACTGTGAAAGCTCGATATCTCCACTGGGTTGTGTCATTGAAGACAACAAGCCTTTGTTTGTTGGGGTATCTGAAATGTTACGTCGTTCTACCGACAGAACTGTTCAACTATTAAAGAGTGAGCTTGAAATACAGTTGCATGAATTAGAAGAACAGTGGCATTACGCATCTTTAGAGCGTATTTTTATAGAGAACCGTATTTACCGGGATATTGAAGATCAAGAAACATGGCCAGGGGTAATAAGCGCTATAGATAAAGGATTACAGCCACACATAACCCATTTAAAGAGAGGGGTTACTCAAGATGATATTGTTCGTCTCACTGAAATACGAATTAAGCGCATCTCTAAGTTTGATATAGATAAGGCGCAACAAAAAATTGACGCCCTAGATGCTAGTATTGCTCAGGTAAAACACCACTTAAATAATCTTATTACCTATGCCATAGATTATTTTACTCGTTTAAAGAAAGAATATAGTAAGGGAAAAGAGCGTAAAGCAGAAATAAGAGTATTTGATGATATTCAGAAAACCAAGGTTGTAATTAGAAACACTAAGCTTTATGTAAATAGAGAAGAAGGCTTTGTAGGTACTAATTTGCGTAAAGATGAATACGTTACAGATTGTAGTGATATTGATGATATTATTGTCTTCACACAAGATGGAACATTAATGATAACAAAGGTAGGAAGTAAGACCTTTATAGGAAAAAACATTATACACGTTGCAGTGTTTAAAAAGAAAGATAAGCGCACTACCTATAATATGATTTACAAGGATGGTCCTAAAGGTCCAACCTATGTTAAACGCTTTAATGTAACGGGTGTTACCCGTGATAAAGAGTACCCGGTCTCTCAAGGCACCAAAGACAGTAAAGTACTTTATTTTACTGCAAACCCTAACGGAGAGGCAGAGGTGGTACATATATTGCTGCGTCAAAGCGGAAGTATTAAAAAATTAAAATGGGATTTACACTTTAGTGATGTTTTGGTAAAAGGACGCGCCTCTAAAGGGAACATTGTTACCAAGTATCCCGTAAAACGTATCGAGTTAAAGGAAAAGGGACTTTCTACCTTAAAGCCCCGTAAAATATGGTTTGACGAGACAGTACAGAGGCTTAATCTAGATGAGCGTGGTGAGCTTGTGGGTGAGTTTAGACCCACAGACAGATTATTGCTTATTAACCAAAGAGGGCTCGTAAAAACTGTTATACCAGAGATTACTATGCATTTTGATGAGGATCTTATTGTAATGGAAAAATGGGAGCCTAAAAAGCCAATTACTGCCATACACTGGGCTGGAGAGAAAGAGCTGTTTTATGTAAAGAGATTTTTGATTGACACACCTGAGAAACTAGACAATGTATTAACAGATAATTCTAAGTCTTACCTTGAAACGGTCTTTACAGATCATAGACCCGTGGCAGAGCTAGTTTTTACCAAAGAAAGAGGTAAAGAAAGAAAGGATAATCTTGTAATTGATCTGGAGAATTTCATTTCTCTAAAAGGAATTGGTGCTCTTGGCAACCAATTAACAAAATATAAAGTATTAGAAATCAATCCTCTTGATCCTTTGCCTTTTGAGTTACCTGAAGTAACACCAACGGCTGCAATCGAAGTAATTGATCAGCAAGCTGTAAAGGCTGTTGATACTGCAGAGACTTCTGTTACAGGCCCAGAAGATTCTTCCAAGGATGAAAACTCCAGTGAAGATAGGGAGCCACCAATTGGTGATGATGGGCAGGCTTTATTATTTTAATACTTTAGTTAAAAGGAGAGTGATTAGAATTGTTTTCTAAGGTATTTACTTTATACTTCTTATGTATAGCTGTTCTACTTTTTCGCGCGCCCAAGGGGTCTTGCGTAGAAATTTTAAACTAGAGTTTATCGTTGGATTTAACGCAAAACAGT
>JABHYI010000008.1 GCA_018656255.1 Bacteroidota bacterium | reverse complement strand
GTACCCTGTTCTGCTTTTGTTCCACTGAACACTACCTCCGCAGTGATCGAAATGAAGGTGCGTCATAAACACATCTGTAACATCATCTTTATGAAACCCAGCCTTTTTTAGTGAAGCCTCTAATGAGTGGTCGCCCCATTTATGGTAGTACCCAAAAAATTTTTCTGTCTGCTTGTCTCCCATCCCAGTATCAACTAAGGTGAGTTTGTTTCCATCTTCAATTAGTAAGCAGCGCGCGGCAATATCTATCATATTGTTACTATCTGCGGGGTTTGTTTTATTCCATAAAGCCTTAGGAACAACCCCAAACATAGCGCCGCCATCTAGCTTAAAATTACCTGCCTCTATTGGATGTAGTGTCATAGCCCTGCAAAATACAAAAACAAGAGGATTTGCCGAAGTGAGCTGTGTTTTTATTAATTACCTACCCGATGTTTTGGGTACAAATAAGCAATTCGGTTTGCAAGCGTTTTCCGAAATCATGAAGACTCTTTATTTCTTTAACCCCAGCAATTCTCTCCTTTGAGTACACTAGCACAGAAGTCCCGTTTGACTCAACGTGGTAGTAAGGATTGCTTTCAAAAAAGAGCACAAGATTATCTGTAAAGAAACGTTGTATAGCCACAGAATCTTCACCACGAAGATAAAAACGCTTGCTAAAATCACTGTGGTTTTCTATGGCAATATCCTTAAAACCAGCTAAGACAGAAACCTTCTCTAAAAAGCCTTCTTGGTCTAGAGTGAAACCAGGAATAACGCTATTTAATTTGATATGAAGCATGGTGGTGCGTACATCTTCTTTTGCAATGAACTCTCCCTCAGAATAATTTATGTCAAACAATTTAAAGGTGTTTTCTGTGTTAAAAAGACGATTGTAAATACGCTCAATTTGTTTGGTGCTGAAATGTTTAAAACCATCTAAAAAACGCACATCTTCAGACTTTTCGGCCTGATATTGCAGGTTAAAATCTTTTGAAATTTCCTGGAGAGTGAGCTGTCTTTTTGTTAAAGCCCCACTTCTTTTTTTAAGTCCAGGAATCAATTTTCTAAGCGCAAAGGGGTGTTGGCTGTCTGTGCCGTGCAGATCAAGGCCAATAACCTCAAAGTGGCCTCCACGTTTAGTAAAAACATCTTGATACCCACTCACGCTTTCCATTACAGTGTGGTCTACAAACTGACACATAGAGAAATCTATTACAACGTCTTTGTCTTCAGGAACATCTTCTAGTTTTTGTTTGAGTTTGTAAAAGTTTAAAAAACTACAAAAATGCTTTACACTTACATAGTAGTTGCCATTTTCTTTTTCTTGAAACATAAGCACATTGGGCTTCAGGAAGTTTCTAATAAAAACAGTGGCGCCTTTATTGACAAGCACATGGATCATAAAAGTGACAATAAGTCCCGCAATAATACCAGTGATCAGGTCAACAAACAAGGTTACCAGCAAGGTGGTGAAAAAGATAAGCAGCTGCTCCTTCCCTACAGAAAATATTTTACGAACAAGGGTGGGAGAAGCCAGTTTATAACCAGTATATACCAATATTGCCATCAGTGCGGGCAATGGTATACGCGTTAATTGAGTGCTAAAGAGCACAATAAAAACAACCAAAAACAATGCGTGCATAAAGTTGGAACTTCTGTTGCTTCCTCCATTATTAACATTTACGGAGCTTCTAGCAATAACAGTCACCACATTAAGGCCTCCCAAAAAGCCGCTTCCAACAGTTGCCAGCCCAAGGGCTTTTAAATCTCTATTTACATTACTTCTTCTTTTTTGAGGGTCCAGCTTATCTACAGCTTTTATGCTTAATAAAGACTCTATACTAGCGATAAGCGTTAGGGCAAGTACACTGGTCCAAAAAGGCAAACTCCCAATGGCGCTAAAGTTTGGAACAGGGATCTCTGCAATAATTTGATTTGCAGAAGGAATTCCAGAGATCATATACACGGCGCTAATAGGGTTGGGCTGCTGTAATACCATTTCATAGTAATAACTAAACCCAATAGATAATAAAACAATCCACATAGGAGCAGGTATGAGTTGCAGGTATTGGTTTCTTATTTTAGAATAAAACACCATAATACCCAAAGATAAAATACCAGAAATAGCCGCAAAAGTAAGCCCAGTGTCTTGATAGTAGAAAACACCTTGTATGGTTTCTGGAATTGCAAGCAAGTAGGAGATGCTCCCCTCCAGGGAGAGTTTATTTCCAAGCATGATATGAAACTGTTTTCCAAGAATAATAAGCCCAATAGCGGCTAACATTCCTTGAATGGCAGACGAAGGAAAGAAATCTGCTAGTTTTCCCATGCGTAGAAAGCCAAGCAAGACTAAAAGCCCCCCCGAACAAATAATGGCGGCATAAGCTCCTTGTATGCCTAGGGTGGTTATAGCAACAAGCAGCACGCCCACTAAACCATTTCCGGGCCCAGAGATGGTAACGTGGCTACCACCCAAAATAGACACTAGTAGCCCGCCAACAACAGCGGCAATAATACCAGAGATTGGTGGAGCCTCACTTGCCATGGCAAGCCCTAGCCCTAAAGGGAGAGCAATTAAGCTTACCACAAACCCAGAAAAAACATTTTTTGGAAGTGCGCTAAAAAAGCCCTGGATGTTATTTTTTTTAGAACTCATTGTACAATTAATATATCTGTGGGCAACTCCGTTAAAATATGTTCTATATCATGAGGAAACAAGCGGTCCCAGAAGCCAGAGGTTTTTGGAGCGTTCATTACCAACAAATCTGCCCTAACAACCTCTGCGTAATGACCTATAGAGTACCCTCTTTTTCCAAAAATGGGCTGGGTGGCAATTAATTTTTTCTCTTTGTGGTTTTGTGGAATCTCCACGAGTATTTTTTGTATTCTAGAATCTTCGCGACGGCTTATTTTTTCTTTTAAAAGAGTAGATTTTCGTAAAGACCTATCATCCTGAACATTCCCAACCTCTGTATTAGAAACCTCTTCTACAATAGTTATTTTTTCACTAGACAGTGCAGCTGCCACAAAAAAAGCAGCGCTTATTGTTGCTGGTGTTTTTTGATCTTCCAGTCCGTTTACAACAATGTGTTTACAGGGCAGTCGCTTAATGGAGGGGTTAATTAGCAACATCACAGAACAGCTTGCTTTTCTGGTTATTTTTCTTGCAATAGACCC
>JABHYI010000009.1 GCA_018656255.1 Bacteroidota bacterium | reverse complement strand
GCAGCGGCTAATTCTTCTCTAGCAGGCTCCATAAGTGGGCTATGAAATGCACCACCAACGGGTAATAACAAAGCACGTCTTGCGCCAGCTTCTTTTAGTGCCTCACATGCGTTATTTACAGCTTCTATCTCACCGCTAATAACCAATTGCCCAGGGCAGTTGTAGTTTGCAGCAACAACAATCCCAGACTGTGATGCGCAAATATCTTCTACAACTTTATTTTCTAGACCCAGTACAGCGGCCATAGTAGAGGGTGCTGCCTCACATGCTTTTTGCATTGCAAGTGCTCTTTTGTAAACCAATTGTAATCCATCTGTAAAGGCGAGTGTTTTGTTGGCAACTAGCGCAGAGATTTCTCCCAAAGAATGACCAGCAACCATATCTGGAGCAAAACTAGTTCCCATAACCTCTGCAGTTATTGCTGAATGTAAGAAAATTGCTGGTTGTGTTACTTTTGTTTGTTTGAGCTGCTCTGGGGTGCCTTCAAACATTATCTTAGTGATTTCAAAACCAAGAGTTTGGTTTGCCTTGTCAAAAAGCTCTTTTGCACGCGCAGAGTTTTGGTAAAGGTCAAGTCCCATTCCTGTAAACTGAGCCCCTTGTCCTGGAAATATGTATGCTTTCATGTTCTGTTTTGTTGTTTATTACTGCAAAAATAAGATTATTATTTTTATGATATTTAGATGCGATCCCAAGTTTCATAAGTAAAAGCATGCAGGTGTTTCTCATCGATGCCATGGGGTGTCTCTGAGGTTTTTTGCCAATGGCTTGTGTTAATTTCAGGAAAAAAAGTATCTGCTTCAAATGTGCTGTGAACTCTAGTGAGCTCTATTCTGTCTGCCACCTCCATAGATAGATTGTAGATCTCTCCTCCACCAATAATAAATATAGTTTCTTGTGTAGCAGCTTTTACTAGAGCCTGGTCTAAAGAATGCACCACAATGATGTTTTTTTCTTGATCTGTAGTACCTTTTGGAAGGTAAGTTTTATCTCTTGTAATAATTATATGTGTTCTGTTGGGCAAGGGCTTTGGAAAAGATTCAAAGGTCTTACGTCCCATAATAATATAGTGTCCCGTTGTTAAGCTTTTGAAACGTTTAAAGTCATCAGGTAAGTGCCAAATTAAATCATTGTCTTTACCAAGTTCATTTTTTTGCCCTGCGGCTGCTATTATTGTAATCATATCTTTTATTCAGGGAGTAATAGGAGTTACATTCTATTTAAGTTATACCAAAAACGACGTATTATTAGTGTAGTATATACAGGTAAAAATACCTAATTTTAAACATCTATCCTATCTCTTTTCACAAGATTTAATCCTTTCTTGCATCATAATTTTATTTTAACTTCATAGCCCTTGATTTGTCTTTTGAAATATAATTATCAATATATTTGTATTAGATTAAAATACGCATTTCATATATGAAAATTCTAGTTACAGGTGGTTTAGGTTTTATTGGATCTCACGTGGTTGTAAAACTACAAGAAGAAGGATTTGATGTTGTAATTATAGACAATTTATCAAACTCAGACATTAAAGTGTTGGATGGAATTGTTGCCATTACGGGTATTACCCCAGCCTTTGAGCAGTTAGATTTAAGAGAAAAAGCTGCAGTATCTGGTTTTTTCAAGAAGTATGATGATATTGGAGGAGTCATCCATTTTGCTGCATCTAAGGCAGTTGGAGAGAGTGTAGAGAATCCCTTATTGTACTATGAAAATAACATTGGCACCCTTGTGTATTTATTACAAGAATTACAGAAAAAAGAGCAGACCTCTTTTATTTTTAGTTCTTCTTGTACGGTTTATGGGCAAGCAGATCAGATGCCAATTACAGAAACAGCCGCTATAAAAAAAGCAGAATCTCCTTACGGAAACACCAAACAAATTGGAGAAGAAATTATACAAGATACTTGCAGAGTAAGCCCAAATATCAAGGCAACAGCCCTGCGTTATTTTAACCCTATTGGAGCTCATCAAAGTGCGCTAATTGGAGAGCTGCCTATCGGGGTTCCTCAAAATTTAGTTCCCTTTATAACTCAAACTGCAACAGGGCAACGAGCACAGTTGTCTGTTTTTGGGGATGACTACCCAACTCCAGATGGCACTGCCATTAGAGATTATATTCATGTGGTAGATTTGGCACAAGCTCATGTGACAGCTTTAAAAAAATTACTTGAAAATGGCCAGGCAACTAACTTT
>JABHYI010000136.1 GCA_018656255.1 Bacteroidota bacterium | reverse complement strand
TTACATCTTTGACCGCTACGGGAAACTCTTGAAGCAAATTAGTCCTTTAACTCCAGGATGGGATGGAACCTATAACGGTAATGCGTTACCATCGAGTGATTATTGGTTTAGAGTAGAGTACACAGAACAAGGAATACAAAAAGAGATAAAAGGGCATTTTAGTTTAAAGAGATAACACATAACTGTTATTTAAAAAGTAAAAAAACCTCTCCATAGCATATGGAGAGGTTTTTTTTGTAGCTAAGGAGATGCCCGTAAACTAATAATTTAGGGTCATATCTTATCCTTTTTTACGAGAAGATCCGCTGTTTCTTGTAGTCGGTCTATTAATGGTAGAGCTTCTTCTTGTAGGGGCAGAGTTTGTGTTGCTTCTGTTGCTACTTTGTCTGTTGTAATTACTAGTATTTCTTTGGTTAGCGTTTTGATTATTATTTCTAGTGTTTGTGTTTGATCTACTTGAATAGTTAGTTACGTTTCTAGAATACCTTTTTTTGGGGTTGTTTCTTGCAGTTCTGGCTTTTCTTGCAACCCTAGTGCTTGATGAAGCTGTTATGTTATTTGTGCTTCTTCTTATGTTTTTTGTTCTGGCAATTGAAACCCCTCTTGAGGCATCTCTCATGGAGTAACGATCTGTTCTTAGAGATGATCTACCACTATAGTAATCTGAGTTTCTTCTGCCTCTGCTAAATGCGTATCCGTTGTATGGATTTCCGTAGTAAGGGTTGTAGAAATTATTATAATACCCTCCATAGTAGTATGGATAGCCCCATCCATAGTATCCATAATAAGGGTATCCCCAACCATAACCAATCCCCCAAAAAGGACTACACCAGTTGTATGCGTATCCCCAACCCGATCCGTACCACCAGTATGGGCGGTTCCAGCGTACTATTGGTGAATGATCATAAATGTTTATTGTAATATCTTTACTGTTTTCTCCCCAAGCGCCATATTCATCCTCTTCTTTGGTTTGTTGTTCAACGATGTATCCATCCTTATCTATGCTTCCAGTAGTGGTGTAGGCGTCAATATCTGTAAATACGTTACCTTGTTCAAGGGCACCGTAAGCCTCTGTTTTTGAATTAAAATATTGTTTGTAATAGCTATCACTAGGTGGCTGTACCTTCGCTACCTCTTGGATTTGTGTTGTATTTTGAGTATTGTAGCTAGTGTTACTGTCTTCAAAAGTAGTTTGTGGGTAACTTCCACAAGCATTTAAAAGCAGCGCGATAACACTAAGAACACTTAGGTGAACTATTTTTTTTAACGAAATAAAAGATGCTTGCATAACAGTAGTATTTTAATTGTTGAACATGGTAAATTTAGTTAGTTTTGCCGTAGTAAACTAATCAAAACAATATTTACAATATTTGTGCCAAACTCAAATCTATGGCTAAGAACTTAACAACTCGTGATGAGGATTATTCAAAATGGTATAACGAACTAGTTATTAAGGCAGATCTTGCCGAGAATAGTGGTGTTCGTGGCTGTATGGTTATTAAGCCCTATGGTTTTGCTATATGGGAAATGATGCAAGCCGAACTCGATAGAATGTTTAAAGAAACGGGACATCAAAATGCGTATTTTCCTTTATTTATACCTAAGTCATATTTCAGTAAAGAAGCAAGTCATGTAGATGGTTTTGCAAAAGAGTGTGCGGTTGTAACACATTACAGGCTTAAAACAGCAGAAGATGGAAGTATTGTGGTTGATGAAACAGCAAAGCTTGAAGAAGAGCTTATTGTGCGTCCAACCTCTGAAACTATTATTTGGGATACCTACAGAAAATGGATTCAGTCTTACAGAGATTTACCACTTTTAATTAATCAATGGGCTAACGTAGTGCGCTGGGAAATGCGTACCCGTTTGTTTTTGCGCACCACAGAGTTTTTATGGCAAGAAGGGCATACGGCACATGCCACAAAAGATGAAGCCATTGCGGAGTCTGAACAAATGATGAATGTGTATGCAGATTTTGTTGAAAATCATATGGCGGTTCCTGTTGTTAAAGGTTTAAAGACAGAAAGTGAACGTTTTGCAGGAGCTTTAGAAACGTATTGTATCGAAGCATTAATGCAAGATGGAAAGGCACTACAGGCAGGAACATCTCATTTTTTAGGTCAAAATTTTGCTAAGGCCTTTGATGTGAAGTTTGCAAATAAAGAAGGAAAACAAGAATATGTTTGGGCTACCTCTTGGGGTGTTTCTACCCGCTTAATGGGCGCTTTAATCATGACACATAGTGATGACAATGGGCTAGTATTACCTCCTAAGCTCGCTCCAGATCAAGTTGTTATTGTGCCTATTTACAGAAATGATGAGCAGTTTGACGCGGTAAGTGACCTTGCCAATAATTTAATGAAGGATTTGCGCGCCAAAGGAGTGCGTGTTAAGTTTGACAAAAGAGATACACATAAACCAGGTTGGAAATTTAACGAGTATGAGCTTAAAGGTGTGCCTTTGCGTATTGCTATTGGTCCTAAAGATTTAGAAAAAGGAACTGTAGAGATGGCAAGAAGAGATACACTTACCAAAGAGATTGTTGAAACAACAGCTGTTGTTGCTAGAGTAGAAGGACTTTTAGAAGAAATTCAAGACAACTTATTTGCCAAGGCCATAAACTACAGAACTGCGCATACTACACAGGTCTCTAGTTATGATGAATTTAAAAAAGTCTTAAATGAAAAAGGAGGATTTATTTCTGCTCATTGGGACGGCACTTCTGAAACAGAAGATAAAATAAAAAAAGAAACCAAGGCAACCATACGTTGTATACCCTTAGATACTGATAATGAAGGGGGCACGTGTATCGTTACAGGAAACATTTCTGCTAGAAAAGTATTGTTTGCAAAGGCGTATTAAAATTTTTTAAAAAAAGTCTGTAAAGGGTTTGTAGCATATAAAAATGTTTGTATTTTTGCAGCCGAATTAAAAACAAACGGTCCGTTCGTCTAGGGGTTAGGACGCATGGTTTTCATCCATGTAACAGGGGTTCGATTCCCCTACGGACTACAAAAAAGTTAATAAAAACAATTATGGCAAATCACAAGTCAGCATTAAAGAGAATTAGAAGTAGCGAAACAAAACGTTTACTTAATCGTTACCAACACAAAACAGCTCGTAATGCGATGAAGCGTTTTCAAGAACTTGAAGACAAAAAAGAAGCAGAGAAGACATTGCCTTCTATCAACGGTATGATTGATAAGTTAGCTAAGAAAAATATTATACATAATAATAAAGCTTCTAACTTAAAATCTAACATGGCTAAGCACGTAGCTGCGCTATAAGTTGATTTTAACTTACACAAAAAAACTCCACTAGGAAACTAGCGGAGTTTTTTTGTGCCCTATTTTTTTTACTGGTGCTTAATCAGATAATTAGGAGTATCTTTAATGTAATAGTGTACATAAAAAAACAAGCTATGCGTGTAAAGCTTTTCTGGAATAATCTACATAAAGTACTGCAAGTGGGCCTTTGCCTTTTGTTTTTTGGATCAGCTCCATTATTAATAGTAATAGCTTTAGATGCCTTGTCTATTATAGATGCGGGTAATGGGTTGGTTTTTGGTCTTTTAACGCTGCTTACTTTTTACCCTTCTTTAGTTTTGATAGCGGTAGGGGTTGTGTTAACATTGGTAAAGAGAAGAAAAAAATCTCAGGTAAAGTAAACTTAAAAGTTTTTTACTAATTAAAAACGATGTTAGACTAGGGTACAAGCTTGCTGTAATCTCCACCATTTCTAGCTATGTCTCTAACTATAGAGGAAGAAATAAAACCATACTCTGGGCTTGAGATTATAAAAACACTGTCTATCCCATTTACTTTATAATTGGCCTGAGCAATGGTTTGTTCATATTCAAAATCTGTGGAGTTACGCAGCCCTCTTAAGATAAACTGAGCCCCTTGACTTTTACAAAAGGTAGCAGTTAGCCCATCATAAGTTGCTACTTTTATGGCATTGTTATTTTTAAAAAGCTGTTCAATGGCAGTTTTTCTATCCTGCAAAGTCCACATATGTTTTTTTGTTGCATTACTACCAATGGCAATAATGATAGTGTCAAAAAGGGGTAATGCTCTATTTATAATATCAACATGACCCAATGTTATAGGATCAAAAGATCCTGGAAATACAGCTATTTTTTTTGTAGTGTTTGACACAATATCTATTTTATAGGGTAAAGATACAGATTTTATCCCTTTTCTAGTCAAGGAGTTACTTTGCAAGAGTGTGAGAGTCTAAACAACTAGCCGTTAAGGGCATTTTTAAGAAGCATGGTAAAAAAAGTTGTCAAGGGTATCTGGGCATCATCGAGCTGTTTTGGAATGATACTTTCTTTAGAAAGCCCTGGTGTGGTATTTATTTCAATGAAGTATGGAATCCCATCTTGTATAATAAAATCACTGCGAGTAACCCCCTTCATGTTAAGGAGTTTATAGATGTGCTTTGTTATTTGCTGCACCGCTTTTTTATCTTTATCTGAAATTCTTGCGGGTGTAATTTCTTGAGACTTTCCAAGATACTTAGCCTCATAATCAAAAAAATCATTCTCTGAAACGATTTCTGTAGGATTTAAAACCTGTATTTGCCCTCTATCATTGTAGGCGCCAACAGATACTTCTGTGCCTAAAAGTTCACTCTCAATAAGTACCTCTGAATCTTCTTTGTAGGCCTCAAGTAATGCCTTTGGTAGCATTTCAGCAGTTTGTACTCTACTAATACCAAAACTTGAACCAGCTCTATTAGGTTTCACAAAACAGGGTAGGCCAACTGTTTTTATTATCTCTGTGGTATTTATGGTGTCTCCCTCATTAATATAAATAGAGTTTGCGCACTTAATGCCGAATTTTTTTAAAACACTCAAGCAATCACGTTTATTGAAACTAAGTGCAGCTTGGTAAAAACCAGCGCTTGTTTGAGCTACGCCAATAAGCTCTAGGTAAGAAGCAAGCATACCATCTTCTCCAGGAGTACCGTGTATAGTGTTAAAAACCACATCTGGAACAATACTATCTCCTTTGTAAGAGCATCCAAAATTTTCTTTATTGACGGCTGCTTTTGTTCCATCTGGCAATACATAGTGCCAATTGTTTTCTAGCACATGTACTTTATATACCTCATAGCTGGTTTTGTCTATTGCATTATAGACTACCTCTCCACTTTTTAAAGAGATTTCAAACTCACTAGAATAACCGCCCATGGCGATGGCTACTATTTTTTTATACATATCAAATATAAATTGCTTAGAATATCATAAATAGATGTTTGCTATCGTTTGCAATATAAAGCTTTCGCAAAAATATTATTTAAAGGTAGAAAGATACTAACTTTAGGTTTCATATTTTTGTAGATTAATAGTCAATGTATCAAATTTATGAAGTCTTCCTTTACAGCCAATCTAGTTAAGCAAGTATTATATGCACTTTTAGTGCTTATTACGCTTACCTTTTTGTTGTTTTGGTGGCTTAAAACAACGACCAATCATGGCCAGCAAATAGCCGTTCCAGACCTTTCAAAAATGACTGTAGTCCAGGTAAATGATGCGCTACAGGAGTTGGGTTTAAGAGCAGAAATCATGGATTCTGCAAACTATAATCCGCAGTATCCAAAATACTCTGTGATAGAACAGGTGCCAAGGCCAGGGCACATGGTAAAACAAGATCGTAAAATTTATTTGGCTTTAAATCCATCTGGATATGTAAAAATTAGTATTCCAAAGGTATTAGGGCGTACCTTGCGCCAAGGGCAACCTACTTTATTGGCCGTTGGTTTTAAAATTGGAACTGTTACTACAAAACCTCATATAAGCGATCAAGTACTGGAGCTACGCCATAAAGGAATTAAATTAGCTACCGGAGATAAACTGCAGAAGACCTCTGTCATAGACATTGTTGTTGGAGATGGTTCTCTAAATAGATTTAAAACGCAAAAAAAGGATAATACTAAAGAAAATGAAGATGGAGAAAATTAGTGGACCGCAAAACATTGGTTCAGAGCGTGATGATTTATACGAGCATTTTAGATTTGTAGCAGATAAAGGACAAGCTCCTCTTAGGGTTGACAAATACCTGATGAATAAGGTAGAAAATGCCACAAGAAATAGAATTCAAAAATCTGCAAAAGACGGTAATATTTTTGTGAATGACATTATAGTTAAATCAAACTATAAAGTGAAGGCCAATGATGTTGTTACCGTACTCTTTGAGCATCCACCTTATGAGATGCTTCTAACCCCTGAAGATTTACCTATTGATATTGTATATGAAGACGATGCGCTGCTAGTTATCAACAAAGCAGCTGGTATGGTAGTACACCCAGGCCATGGAAATTATAGTGGCACGCTAATTAACGCACTAGCGTTTCATTTTGATAACTTACCAAATAATAGCAGTGATAGACCAGGGCTAGTTCATAGAATAGATAAAGACACCACGGGTTTACTTGTAGTGGCAAAAACAGAGGAGGCGATGGCGCACCTGTCAAAGCAGTTTTTCAATAAAACCACAGAGAGAGAATACGTTGCTATTGCTTGGGGTGCTATGAAAGAGGAGCATGGAACCATTGAGGGGCATATAGGGCGTCATCCAAAAAATAGATTACAAAACACCGTATATCTTGATCCAGATGATCTAGAAAAAGGCAAGCCAGCTATAACCCATTACAAGGTGTTAGAACACCTTGGGTATGTAACTTTGGTTTCTTGTAAATTAGAAACTGGGCGCACCCATCAAATACGGGTACACATGAAGCACATTGGCCATACCTTATTTAATGACGAGCGTTACGGTGGAAATGCAATTTTGAAAGGAACTACCTTTAGTAAGTACAAACAATTTGTAGATAATTGTTTTAAACTATTACCTCGCCAGGCACTTCATGCCAAAACCCTGGGTTTTATACATCCAACAACCAATGAGTTTATGCGTTTTGAAGCTCCAATCCCAGAGGATATGGAGGCTTGTTTGTACAAATGGCGTAACTATTCCAAAAATAGTATCTCATAATACACTCGAATTTTGATTTAGAATAATTTAATTAAGGAGTTTTTTTGCCTAAAAAGTGTATTTCATCGAATATATTTGCATTTAGTCGTTTTATTGATAGTTTTATTTATATTTGTAGTCTAAAACCTACAAACTAAATTTATTTATCATGAAAAACCTACTTCCCTTACTTATTTTTATTAGTCTTTTTTCTTGTTCACCAGAGGAGACTACCCAAGCAAACAACACAGAACAAAATTACACAACAACACTATCTAGTTTTGTTTTAAATGATTATTTGGCAACACCTGCTATAGATGTTCCTTTAGGAACATTGTTTTATCAAAATGTACCTTATGGTCCAGATCAAAGACAAGTTATAGATATCTTTCTTCCACCAAGCGCTTCAGGATTCTCAGTGACCCAACAAGATGTTGTTGATTATAGAGATATGATACTCAACATACATGATGGTGATTTTAAATCTGGAGATAAAAGTGCTGCATACTATGCAGATAATGAAATTAGTGCATACCTGTCTAATAACATAGCATTTGTGTCTATGAACTATAGATTTTTAAATACCTCTGAGCAAAATAATAAAGGGGTTACTACTTCTTTTAAAGATGCAGAAAACGTGTTTAATTTTATTCGTACACATACAAATAAATTAAAAATTAATTCAAATAAAATCTTTATCATAGGAAATGGTTTTGCAGGTAGTTCTATCACACAATACCTTCTATCTCAGCCATTCTATGGCTTTAAAGTAAAAGGAATTTCTATGAATGACCCTCTCTCTAGCTTAGATTTCTTAGACTTCAATGATACTTTTAGTGACTTTGACTTTGATTTGTATTCTTTTGTCTCTGAGCAAGATGAGCAAATGATTATGGAACTTTATGGTGGTATTCAATTTAATCAACTCGAGAGTGAAGACATAATTATAAAAAACAGAGAGACAGCATCATTTACCTCGGCGTATGATAACTTTACTGGAAGAGTTAGAATTTCAGCTATAGATTATAACGTGCCATACCAGACCCTAGAAAATATAAAGCACCTAATAAGACATCAATTACATAGCATTGAAATTTATAACAAAGCAACGCTTCAGGGCTTGCATGTAGATGCGCAAATATTGCATTTACACATGCAAAATGATCAATCTGAGTTAGATTTTATTTTAGATACTTTTTTATAAAAACATATCTTATAATTTTGTGTGAGAGCTTAATTATTACCCCAAAAAGCTACACAACCAATTGATTTTGGTTTTGTAGCTTTTTTTAATGCTTATACATCTTGCTAGTATTGAAAAACACTTTCATCTTTTTTCTTTTTTAATTAATACCATAAATCAAAGCGGTACAATTTCTTTTTTCTTGTTATTTTTATAGAAAATATTACTTGTATGAAAATTGTTGTATCTCCAGCCAAATCTCTAGATTTTGAATCTAAGCTCCCAACCAAAAGAGTAACTCAACCACTTTTTTTGGACCAAGCTGCACAGTTAAATAAAAAGCTTGAAAGCAAATCAAAAAAGGCTATCAGCGATTTAATGCATATTAGTGACAAGCTAGCTGATTTAAACTACCTGCGTTATAAAGACTTTAGTACCCCTTTTACCCCTCAAAATGCAAGACCAGCAGTATTTGCCTTTGCAGGAGATGTCTATACAGGCTTAGACGCTTATAGCCTTGAGGAGCCTAAAATTGATCTTCTTAATGACACATTACGTATTTTATCTGGCATGTATGGTGTTTTGCGCCCTCTAGATCTTATACAACCCTATAGACTAGAAATGGGAACTACCATGAGTGTTAACAAGGCTAAAAATTTATACGAATTTTGGGGAACAACCGTTACTGATGCTATTAACGCAGAACTAAAAGAAGGAGAATTATTTTTAAATCTTGCAAGCGCAGAGTACTTTAAAGTACTCCAGCCTAAAAACATAAAAGGTACAGTGATTTCCCCAGTATTTAAAGATTTAAAAAACGGTAAACTTAAAATCATCTCCTTTTTTGCTAAAAAAGCAAGAGGCAGTATGACCCGCTATGTTATAAATACCAACGCTCAAACACTGGATGATATAAAAGGCTTTGATTATGACGGTTATAGATTTAGCCAGCAAGAAACTACCAAGGAACATGCCCCTGTTTTTATTCGGTAGTTAGGTATAATTTATTTTTTGTAAATAACCACCACTTACATTGCTACCCAATTTTGGATCATCTGTTTTCCCTGGGGTGTAAGTACACTCTCTGGATGAAACTGCACGGCTCTTATATCAAGTTCTCTATGTCTTAGAGACATTATTTGTCCTGTCTGGTCTACAGAGGTAATTTCAAGGCTTTGGGGAAAATCATTTTGGTTTACAACCCAACTATGATATCTGCCAATTTCTATTTCAGGGCCTAGGTTTTTAAATAAAGGGGCATCTTTAACAATAACACGCGCTTTTGTGGCTACGCCATGAAATACCTCAGGAAGGTTGCTTAATGTGCCTCCAAACACCTCTGCAATTGCCTGTAGCCCTAGACACACACCAAAAATAGGTTTTTTCCCTGCATAGGTTGTGATAACTTGTTTTAAAAGACCTGCCTGTGATGGAATACCTGGACCTGGAGATAGTAGTATTTTATCATAAAATGATAAACTTTCAATATCAAACCTATCGTTTCTAACAACCGTTACCTTACAATCTAAGTCTTCTAGGTAATGAACTAGATTGTAAACAAAACTATCATAGTTATCTATTACTACTATATTCATCTTTTACATTTTTGTTTCCTGAAAAAGGCACAAACTACACCACTTTTTCTCTTTCTTACTTCAAAGATAGCAAAGAAATATTGATTGAAATGTCTATTAAAATTTCAATATACTGTATATTTTACTATCCTTTTTTATGCCATTTTTTTTATCTGTGTAACCTTTTGGTTTTTTTGGCGTTTATGTACTAGGTAATTATTATTTTTAAAAAAAATCTACCGAAATGAATGATTTAACTCAAAGAGCATGGGCAGAGCAACTATCCTCAGATCCTGATGCGATACTCCT
>JABHYI010000315.1 GCA_018656255.1 Bacteroidota bacterium | reverse complement strand
GTACACATTTAGGAAATCTAGATTTTAAATATGGAGATTATTTGTTAATACCTAGAGGGATTATCTATCAAATAGATTTTGACACCCAAGACAACAGGCTATTTATTGTAGAATCTAGAAGACCAATATACACCCCTAAGAGATACCGTAACTGGTTTGGACAGCATCTAGAGCATTCTCCTTTTTGTGAACGAGATATTAGAGTCCCTTACGAGCTGGACACCAATGATGAAAAAGGGGATTTTTTAATCAAAGTAAAAAAGAATGACGAAATAATTGAAATGGTCTATGCCTCCCATCCTTTTGATGTTGTTGGTTATGATGGGTATAATTATCCATACGCTTTTTCTATTCATGATTTTGAACCAATTACTGGACGTATTCATCAACCGCCTCCGGTGCACCAAACCTTTGAGACAGATGCTTTTGTGGTTTGCTCTTTTTGCCCTCGTTTATATGATTACCATCCACTAAGTATTCCGGCGCCCTACAACCATAGCAATATAGATAGTGATGAGGTATTGTATTATGTAGACGGAGACTTTATGAGCAGAAATGACATTGACGCAGGACACATCTCCCTTCACCCAGCAGGTATTCCTCATGGGCCGCACCCAGGAGCAGCAGAGCGAAGTATTGGTAAAAAAGGAAGTGATGAATTGGCCGTGATGGTAGACACCTTTAAGCCGCTGATGGTTACCCAAGAGGCCATGGAAATTGCTGATGAAGACTATTTTAAAAGCTGGCTTTAATATTTCAGGAGCAAAAAATGGAACAACTTTTGTATCTACCAATGTATGGCTTTTAATCATACCTAATGAAAAAGATAACATTCTTAATTTTAGTATGTTTTACAACACTCCTTAGTGCTCAAGAAAAAGCCTATGGTGATGGAGAGTGGTTTAAATTCAGGATACATTACGGCTTTATTACTGCTGGGTATGCTACCTTAAAGGTAGAAGATGCTGTTTTAAATAACAAAGAGGTTTTCCATGTACAGGGAGAAGGACACACTACAGGGATTACAAAATTACTATTTAATGTAGATGATTATTATGAGTCTTACATAGATAGAGTATTAGATATTCCATACCGTTTTATTAGAAAGATTGATGAAGGGGGCTATACTAAAGATCTAGTTATTGATTTTAATTATGACACTCAAAAAGCAATTGTCACCAACAACAAACACAACACAGTGGATGAAGTAGCCCTTGTTGCCAATGTGCAAGATATGGTTTCTTCTTTTTATTATTTGCGAAATCAATTAGATACTAAAAACATCAAACAAGGAGATGTATTTGATATGAATATGTTTTTTGATCGGGGCAATTACAAATTCAGGCTTAAATTTTTGGGTAGAGAAACCTTAAAAACTACCTTTGGAAAAGTGCCTACTATGATATTTAGACCCTATGTTGAATCTGGCCGTGTTTTTGAAGAAGAGGAGAGTTTAACCGTTTGGGTTACAGATGATGCTAACAAAATGCCTATTGTTATAAAAGCAGATTTAGTTATAGGTTCTTTAAAGGCAACACTAATAGAGTATAAAGGGCTTAAACACCAGTTTAAAATTATTCCAGAATAATACCAATCTATGGAGCTTACACCAAAAACCAAAGAATTATTACAACAACTTGAAGATAAGTTTGGGGCTATAGGCCAAAATCTAGATACGCACTTAGAGGGCTTGTTGCACTCTACTCCAATAACCTATTGGGATTACATACAAACAGATGCACTACTAGAGCTGCAAACACAGCGCACCAACCTGCCAGATGAGATGGTGTTTATCATGTACCATCAAGTAAATGAACTTCTCTTTAAGATGATTCTTTGGGAAATAGAACAAGTTTCTAAAAATACAAGCTTAACGGCCGCCTTCTTTTGTGAAAAACTAATGCGCGTGAGCCGTTACTTTGATATACTTACCTCTTCCTTTAATATCATGCGTGAAGGGATGGATAGAGCACAGTACATGAAATTTAGGACAACCCTTACTCCTGCCAGCGGTTTTCAGAGCGCTCAGTACAGAAAAATTGAATTTGCATCTACAGATTTAATAAACCTAATTGATGCAAGATTCAGAGACACCATTGATAGAAACACTTCTTATGAACACGCCTTAGAGCATCTCTATTGGCAAGCTGCTGGCAAAGATTTTAAGACAGGAGAGAAATCATACTTACTTTCTTCCTTTGAGAAGCGCTATCACTCAGAATTTATAGACTTTACCCAAGAGTATAATACCATAAATTTATATGCGAAATTTAAGGGACTCCCCAAGCAGGTGAAACAGGATCCTAACCTTTTAAAGGCAATGCGTCACTTTGATTACACAGTAAATATTACATGGGTAATGGCCCACTACAATGCAGCAAGATATTATATAGGCGGTAGCGACAACCAAGAAGCGGTAGAGGCAACTGGCGGTAGTGACTGGACAAAATATATGCTGCCGAAATATCAAAAAAGAGTCTTTTTTCCTGAAGTTTGGAGCGATCAAGAATTAGCAGATTGGGGAAAAAATGTATAAACGATACCGTCTAAAAATACAATCATTGAAGAGTTTTGCTTTCTATCTTGGGCTGCTATTTGTTTTTATTGCCTGTGGTGATACTACCTCACAGAAAACCCAAGAAAAAGATCCCGAAATATTAAAGGAGTCAAAGGCATATGGCTTTGATTTAAACCAGTTTAATACCCTTAGAGATACCATAAAAAATGGCGACACATTTGGGGCCATTTTAAACAATCATGGTGTAAGTCATGCAACAATATTTAACATTGCAACAAAATTCAGAGACACCTTTGATGTGCGCCGTTTGGTTGTTGGGAAACCCTACCTAGTATTAAAATCTAAAGACAGCCTCAACTCATTGCAGTATTTTGTCTACGGAAAAAACAAAATAGAATATGCCGTTGTAGACCTCAGCGATTCTGTAAGCGTCTACACTAAAAGCAAGCCCATAACATATGTAGATAAACAGGCCTCTGGAGTGATAGAAAACTCCTTGTATCTCACCATGGAAGAAAATAATTTAAGCCCCGCCATGACAGATAGGTTGGCTAATATTTACGCCTGGACGGTTAACTTCTTTAAAATTCAAAAAGGGGATCGTTTTAAGGTAGTGTATACCGAGAAGTTTATTGATGACACGATATCTGCAGGAATTCATAGAATTAAAGCCTCTTATTTTGAGCATAAAGGAGTCCCTCTATATGCATTTGGTTATGAAAATGAAAAACTACCTTCCTTAGATTTTTATGACGAGAAAGCTCAAAATCTTCGGCGTGCATTTTTAAAAGCGCCCGTAAAGTTTAGCAGAATCTCATCCAAGTATAACCTCAAAAGAAGAATAAAATACTATGGTTATAAACTTAGACCCCACAAAGGGACCGATTTTTCAGCCAATATTGGCGCTCCAATCTTGGCAACCGCAGACGGTACGGTTACAAAAGCAGAACGCAAAGGTGGGAACGGGATTTATGTCAAAATTAGACACAATAGCACCTATGAAACACAATATCTGCACATGAAGAAATACAATGTACGTGTTGGAGATTTTGTAAGACAGGGCGATGTAATAGGTTGGGTAGGTATGACGGGCAATTCTGGAGGACCTCATGTTTGTTATCGTTTTTGGAAAAATGGCAGACAAGTAGACCCTTTTAAGCAAGATCTGCCAGCTTCAAAACCACTCTCTAGTGAGTTTCATGAAGATTACTTCTCCTACATCGAGGCTATTAAAGACCAATTAGACGAGATAGTTTATTAGTGTAAAGTGTTGATAACCTTGTTATTAATTATTCCTTTTCTTTTTTGTTACCTACCATTATTAATCGTAATTTTATTTAGAAGTTCACTTGTTGTTTTCTTAACACAAGAAATAGGAGAATAATACAATTTGGTGTACTTTTGCAAATATTATATTCATTAAAAACAAACACATGAAAAAACTTTTACTTTTATTAGTATTGCTAGGCGGTTTTACTGCCTTTGGACAAGGCACCATTACAGGTAGTCTTATGGATATGGACCTTGGCGGGCCACTTCCTGGAGCTAACGTTATTGAAGCTGGAACAAACAATGGAGTTGTTACAGATTTTGATGGTAACTTTAGTATTACAGTAGCCAAAAATCAAGGAACACTTGAGCTTAGCTATGTTGGATACCAAACAAAGACGGTTTCTTACACATTATCTGGAGAAACTCTTGACCTTGGGTCTATTTCAGTAAACCAAGCTGCAGCATCTTTGGATGAGGTAATACTTATTGGTTCTGGAGTTATCCAAGTTGCAGAAGGAAGAAGAACTCCTGTTGCAGTATCAACAATTAGAGCTGAAGAGATTTCTACTAAAGCAGCTGGTAACGTAGAGTTTACAGAGGCTATGAAAAATACACCATCTGTGTATGTAGCAAATCAAGGTTCTGGTTTTGGAGACAGTCAAATATTCTTACGTGGTTTTGACGACACTAACACTGCATTTTTATTAAATGGGCAACCAATTAACGGACAAGAAGATGGTAAAATGTACTGGTCTAACTGGTCTGGTATGAGTGATGTTGCAAATGCAGTACAAGTACAAAGAGGTTTAGGAGCATCAAAGCTTGCTATTTCTTCTGTTGGTGGTACGGTAAACATTGTATCTAAAACTACAGATAAAAAAGAAGGTGGTTTTGTGCGTTTTCTAGGTGGTAACGATAGTTATGCAAAAGCTACTATGAACTACAATTCTGGAATGAGTGAAAAAGGCTGGGGATTCTCAGTATTATTAGACCACTGGCAAGGATACAGAAAATATGCTGAAGGTACACAAGGTGGAGGTCAAACATACATGATCTCTGTTGGTTACAAAGCAAGTGAAAAAAGTGTATTTAACTTTTTACTTACAGGTGCACCACAATTTCATGATCAAAACTTTTCTCAAAACAGAAGTGTTTATGAGCAATACGGAAATAAGTACAATCCAAATTCTGGATTTTTGGATGGACAACGTTACACAGAAAGACGTAACTATTACCATAAGCCAGTTGCTAACTTAAACTGGGATTATGAAATTAACGATAAAGTAGATCTTTCTGCAGTATTATATGCTTCTTGGGGCCGCGGTGGTGGTACAGGAGGTCTAGGTAGTGGATCAAACAGAGTTCGTTTTAGTGACGGTACTGATAATGCTAGATCAGAAATTGACTTTGAGTCTATTCGTGCAAATAACATTGCCAATGCAGATGCAAATGGAAATGGTAACTTCGGAGATTCTTACATCAGAAGATCTTCTGTAAACAACCACAACTGGTATGGATTCTTAGGTAACTTAAACTACGATGCCAATGAAAATTGGGATTTAAGTGTAGGAGTAGATGCAAGAATGTACACAGGAGATCACTTTAGACAAGTGAACGACCTTTTAGGTCTTAACGGATGGGTTGATAACTTTAGAACAGACAGACCAGATGATTATACTTTTACTGAAGAGTTTGAGGCAGATCCATGGTCTGCACTATTCAATTCTGCAGACGAAGACAACAGAACACAGTATGACTACAGCGAGAATATAAACTATATTGGTGCTTTTGGTCAAGCTGAATATGCTACAGATCATTTCTCTGCATTTTTCCAAGGAGCTGTTTCAACGCAGTCTTTCCAAAGAACGGGACGTTTTACAGGTGCTGAGCGTGATGGTGGTGATGGTATTGCTCTTGATGGTCTTGGGGAGTCTGAGAAAATTAGCAAGCTAGGATACAACCTTAAGGGAGGATTAGGATACTCTCCTAATGATGCGAGTACATTCTTTGTAAACGGAGGATTTTACTCACGTCAACCATATCTAGACAATATTTTTGCTGACATTAGAAACTCAAACGCTATCGTGTCTCCAGAAATTGAAAATGAGGAAATCTTAAGTTATGAAGCTGGATACCGTTACAATAAAGGAAACTTGCGTATCAATGTAGATATCTACAGAACAGACTGGGGTAACCGTTTTGTCTCAACTGGAGGTCAAACTACAGATGAGAACGGAGCAGATGTATTCTTTACAGACCGTTTTACAGACGTAACACAAATACACCAAGGATTAGAATTTGATTTTGAATACCGTATGGATTCAGATGTTCTAAGATGGAGAGGGTATGGATCTATCGGAAACTGGAAGTATGATGGAGAAACTCCTTTTACACGTCAAAACAATGAAACACTTGATTTTATTGAGTTAGATGAAAACACATTAACCTTATCTGGCGTAAAAGTAGGTAGAGCTCCTCAAACATCATTTGGTGGTGGAGTTGTTTGGAACATTTGTGATGGTCTTAGCTTTGATGCAGATTACAACATATACACAGATTTATATGCAGCAATTGATGCAGATGATGTTGTTGAGAGCGCTCAAGCAGGAGAAAGAGCTCAGTCTGACAGAATAGATGGATACGGTTTATTTGACCTTGGATTAACTTACAAGTTCATGTTTGGAGGTAATAAACTTACATTAAGAACAACCCTTTACAATGCTCTTAATGAAGATTACATCACAAGACAAGATAACTTT
>JABHYI010000137.1 GCA_018656255.1 Bacteroidota bacterium | reverse complement strand
GCTAGAAACTCTCCTAGAGAGTCCCATCTTAGGTGTCCTTCTTTGGTAAACTGTTGTACGTGTTTTGGAGCAGAACCTCCAGCACCTGTCTCAAAAAGGCCTCCACCATTCATTAAAGGTACAATAGATAACATTTTTGCACTTGTTCCTAATTCTAAAATTGGAAACAAATCTGTAAGGTAATCTCGCAACACGTTTCCTGTTACAGATATCGTGTTTTCTCCATTTTTAACTCTTGCAAGGGTGTAATGTGTCGCTTTTTCTGTAGATAATATTTTAATATCCAGACCGCTTGTGTCATGGTCTTTTAAGTATGTATTTACTTTTTTTATCAGCGCAGCATCGTGGGCTCTTTGGTCGTCTAGCCAGAAAATCACAGGCCAATTTGTTGCTCTACCTCTTGATACTGCAAGTTTTACCCAGTCTTGGATTGGTAAATCTTTTACTTGACACATTCTCCAGATATCACCTTTTTCAACCTTGTGTGAAGTCAGGATGTTTCCAGCATCATCTATTATGTGTACTGTTCCATCCGTAGAGATTTCAAAAGTTTTATCATGAGATCCGTACTCTTCTGCTTTTTGAGCCATAAGGCCAACATTAGGAACTGTACCCATAGTAGTTGGATCAAAGGCTCCGTGTTGTTTGCAAAAATCTATGGTAGCTTGGTATAAAGGAGCATAACTGCTATCTGGAATGATAGCTTTAGTATCTTGTTGTTCCCCTTTTGCATTCCACATTTGGCCAGAGGTTCTAATCATAGCAGGCATAGAAGCATCAATGATTACATCACTAGGAACGTGAAGGTTTGTGATGCCTTTATCACTATTAACCATTGCAAGATCTGCTTGGTCGCTATAAATTTTACTAATATCTGCTTTAATTTCTACTACTTTACTTGCAGGTAATTGGTCTAGCTTGCTAAGTAAATCTCCAAAACCATTACGAACATCTACACCTATTTTTTTGAAGTCTTCATTATATTTTTCAAATAATTCTGAAAAGTACACCTCCACAGCATGGCCAAAAATAATTGGGTCACTTACTTTCATCATGGTGGCTTTCATGTGCAAAGAGAGTAAAAGTCCTTTGTTTGTGGCATCTTTTATCTGCTCTTGTAAAAAGCCTAGAAGTGCTTTTTTATGCATCACAGTAGCGTCAATGATTTCTCCAGAGAGTAGTGTGATGTTTTGTTTTAAAATATGTTTGTTTCCTGAGGTATCTGTAAGTTCAATTTTAACACTAGTTGGAGTTTCAATGGTAACAGAAGTTTCATTGTTTTTAAAATCACCATGGCTCATTGTTGCAACATGTGTTTTAGAGCTAGATGACCAAGCGCCCATTTTATGTGGGTTTTTCTTGGCGTAATTTTTAACCGCTTTTGGTGCACGGCGATCACTGTTTCCCTCCCTTAATACTGGATTTACAGCGCTACCTTTAATTTTGTTATAGGTAGCTAATGTTTTCTTTTGCTGGTCTGTTGCGGCTTCTTCTGGATAGCTAGGTATCGCAAATCCTTTTGCTTGTAACTCTTCTATAGCTGCTATAAGTTGCGGCACAGATGCGCTAATATTTGGAAGTTTTATAATGTTAGCATCAGGACTTTTAGCCAATTGGCCTAGTTCTGATAGTGCATCAGTAACACGCTGGTCTTGGGTTAAGTATTCTGGAAAATTTGCCAGTATTCTTGATGCCAGTGATATGTCTCTTGTTTCTATGGCAATATTAGAAGGTGATGTAAATGATTTTACGATAGGTAAAAAAGAATGGGTTGCCAAAAATGGCGCTTCGTCTGTTTTAGTGTATATAATTTTAGCTGTACTGCTCATCGAATTCTTTTTTTTGGATTGCAAATATACAAATTTGAGCAGCCTTTTAAAAGAGTCTAGCGTTTATTATAGCTGTAAACCTATGAGTTGTTAATGTGTTATTTTTTAATCGGATTTATTAGTAGTCTGATAATTAAAGGCCATCTTATTAAGGATATGATAATAAAATAAAAAAAGCCATATCATTGTATTGCTACATTGGTATGGCTTTGTGTAAAATAATAGGTTGCAAATTAGACCCTTAGGTCTCTAATACAGTTTATTTTACAAATAGTGTTTTGTTTTTTTAAGTAATCAATACATATTGTATTCTATGACACTAGCAAAACAAATACACATACTACTTTTTGATAGTATCTCAACCCTTTTTGAAGGGAGTCCTCAATAAAAAAAAAGCAGCAATACTAAGAACGTGTTTTTTAAGTAGTAGCTTACGCTAATTACAATACCAAATATACTGGAGAAATAAAAGCTAAAAACATTTTAAGTGTTTTGTTTTCAACTCGTTATGAACACGGGTTGTTAACTTTTGTTCATAAAAAAAGCAGCTCTTTGAGAGCTGCTTTTTTATTATGTATGATTGGAGACTAGTATCTCTTCTCTTTGATTCTTGCTTTTTTACCAGTAAGACCTCTAAAGTAGTATATACGTTTTCTACGTACAGCACCTTTTTTGTTGATCTCAACTTTCTGAAGAGCTGGCATGTTTACTGGGAATATTCTTTCTACCCCAACAGTTCCAGACATTTTTCTGATAGTAAAAGTTTTTAAAAGACCTGTACCCTTAACTTGAATAACTACACCTCTAAAAAACTGCGTTCTTGTTTTTTCACCTTCACGAATTTCGTAGAATACTGTAATAGTATCACCTGCAGAAAATTCTGGGAAGTCTTTTTTTGTAACAAATTCGTCTTGAACAAATTTTATTAACGATTCCATAGTATTAATTTATAATGTTAAATTAAAGTAACATACACGTATTTCGCCAGAGGTTAAATTAATTGGCTGCAAAAATACCTAATTTTTGTAATGTGGCAATTATTTAGGCCACTATTTTGATTGAAATATTAAAATTTCAGAATTAATTTACTTGGCACCTGCAATCCAGCGATTAATTTTACCTTCAAGTAAGGCCAAGGCAATGCAACTAGTTTGTTCATTGGTCTTTGCTTTTTAGTTTCTTGTGCCCTAAAATAGTCAAGTATAATCAAGTAAAAAAGACTAATTTAGTATCTTGCAAACACCTTTAAAAAATCAAATAATATGTACAGTTCGAAAATAAGTGGTGTGGGTCATTACGTCCCAGAAAATGTTGTTACCAATGACGATCTTTCTAAAGTAATGGAAACTAATGATGCATGGATACAAGAGAGAACAGGTATAAAAGAACGAAGGCACATTAAAGAGGGTGATGGCAACAACACTTCTATTATGGGAGCAAAGGCCTCTAGAATTGCAATGCAGCGCGCTGGAGTTACCCCCCAGGACATAGACTTAATAATTTTTGCGACCCTAAGCCCAGATATGTACTTTCCAGGTGGAGGTGTACAGTTGCAAGAATTACTAGAAATGGATACTGTGCCTGCATTAGATGTACGTAATCAATGTAGTGGTTTTGTGTATTCTTTGTCTGTTGCAGATCAATTCATAAAAACAGGGATGTATAAAAATGTACTAGTTGTTGGTAGTGAAAACCACAGTGGTGGTTTAGATTTCACAACCAGAGGGCGCAGTGTATCTGTTATTTTTGGAGATGGAGCAGGAGCGGTGGTTGTGTCAAGAAATCATAGAGAAACTGGAGGTATTTTGTCTACTCACCTGCATAGTGAAGGAAAACATAAGGATGAACTTGCACTTCAAGGACCCAGTACCGGTCATTGGGTGCCAGAATTATTAGCAAATAACCCACAAGAAGACATTCCATATTTCCCGTATATGAACGGCCCGTTTGTTTTTAAGCATGCGGTTGTTCGCTTTAGTGAAGTAATACATGAGGGCTTGCAAGCAAATGGCATTAGCACCGAAGATATTGATATGTTGATACCACACCAGGCTAATTTGAGAATCTCTCAGTTTATTCAAAAAAAGATGCAATTGCCAGATAGTAAGGTGTTTAATAACATACAGAAATACGGTAATACTACCGCTGCTTCTATTCCTATTGCTTTGTCTGAAGCTTGGGAGCAAGGAAAAATCAAAGAGGGTGACCTTTTAGTTTTGGCTGCATTTGGAAGTGGTTTTACTTGGGGAAGTGCCATAATAAAGTGGTAGTGTGCCCAAGCACTATTAATTTAAGACGCCTCTCAAAAAATAATTTTCGAGAGGCGTCTTCACTTTAACAAACCTAAACATGAACGTTTATATATTTTTAATGAACGGCTAATTCAAATAATTATAACATCTGTAATAGGGGCAACTTTCTTTAAAGACGAACATCTTTGTTAAGTGTTTCAGATTATTTTGATAAAATAAAGTTCGAATACCAAAACAGGCTCCTTAGTATTAAAGATACTACCTTTGTTTTATAATTGTTGACACATAAATTTTTATCATGAAAAAAACATTAGTGCTTGGCGCTAGTCTAAAACAAGACAGATACTCAAACATTGCGATCCATAAATTACGTGAGAATAAACACCAAGTTGTTGCCATTGGCATGAGAGAGGGAGTTGTTAAAGATGTAGCAATTACCACAGAAAAAAAGATGTTTGAAGCTATAGATACAGTTACGCTATACCTTAATGAGTCTAGGCAAGAAGCTTATTACGACTATATTTTATCTCTAAATCCAAGACGAGTTATTTTTAATCCAGGGACAGAAAATCCAGAGTTTTATACTCTTTTAACCCAGCATCAAGTAGCATTTGAGACGGCCTGCACCTTAGTTTTGTTGGGTACGAATCAATACTAAACCTAGGTAAGTGAGAAGCCCGTTTAAAATTAATATAAAGAACCCAAACTCAAAACCAAACCACAAGCTAGAGAAATAACTTATAGCGTAGCCAACAAAGGGCGTAAGTATTGCAATAATTGGTACAAAGCGGTCCTTTATTTTTTGTTTTGAAAACAAACCAAAGGCGTATAGGCCAAGAAGCGGCCCATAGGTATATCCTGTAAAGACAAATAGTTTGGTAATTACTGAGGCGTCTCCAATAAGGTAATTAAAACTTACAATAACCAATATGAGCACTAGAGACATTGCAATATGTACTTTTTTACGCACCTTGATTTGATTTTCTGGCGTGTGCTTTTTTTCAATATCTAAGATATCAATACTAAAGGATGTGGTAAGAGAAGTTAAAGCGCTATCTGCACTAGAGTAGGCCGCTGCAATAAGCCCAAGCAAAAAGAAAACACCAATACCCCAACCAAAATTATCATTCATGGCAATGGTAGAAAAAAGCGTGTCTTTATGTGCGTTAATTCCGTTTTGCTCAGCATATACAGTAAGCAGTAGCCCT
>JABHYI010000124.1 GCA_018656255.1 Bacteroidota bacterium | reverse complement strand
TTCCAGTAGAGGCTGTTTTAGTATACAGCGGTACAGGTAGTGTATCTTCTGAGTTTGTGGTAACAAAAAAGGATAGGGTTGTGTACCGTAAATCGGTTTTGTTTTCTCAAACAAATAACACGCACATTGTTTCTTTTTCTCTTCCTTCTCAAAGGGTTGGTCTGCAAGATTACACGGCACGTATTAGTGCCTTAGAAGAAGAAAAAAACAAAGTAAACAACACCAAGCGTTTTGCAGTTGATGTGATAGATCAAACTACAAATGTACTAATAGTAAGTGGTGTACTACATCCAGATTTAGGGATGCTAAAAAAAGCAATTACTACAAACGAGCAGCGCAGTGTTACATTTATAAAACCTCAAGATGCAGCAGCTGTATTAAATGACTATCAATTGGTTATTTTGTATCAACCAGATAGTGGCTTTGCAGCAGTTTACAAACAGCTCAAAAAACTTAAAAAAAACACCTTTGTTATTACAGGTTTACAAACAGACTGGAACTTTGTTAATAAAGCACAAAATTATTACAGCAAAGAAGTTGTAAACCAAAATGAGCGTGTAACTGCTAGTTTAAATTCTGGTTATGGAGCCTTTGGGATTTCTCCAATTGGTTTTGCCGATTTCCCGCCCTTGCAAACCAAATTTGGATCACTTTATATAAACACGCCACATCAAACCATTTTAGAACAATATGTGGATGGCATTGCTAGTGAAAGCCCTATGCTTGCTACAATAGAATTAGATGGCACTAGACATGCCATTTGGGATGGAGAAGATCTATGGAAATGGAGATCTCAATCCTACCGAGAAACCCAAAGTTTTGAGGATTTCGACACCTTTATGGGCAAGATGGTACAATACCTTGGGTCCAACAAAAGGCGTAGTAGGCTAGAGGTAAGTAGCAGTTCTTTTTATTATAACAATAACCCCATTAAAATTAGTGCACAGTATTTTGACAAGAGTTTTGTTTTTGATCCAAGAGCCGAGCTAACAATAACCGTTGTAGATACTAATACTAAAAAATCTACGGTGTATCCTTTACTGTTGAAAAACAACTTTTATGAGGTAGGGCTAAACTCTTTGGAGGCTGGCAGCTATAGCTATACTATTTCTGTTAAAGATCAGCAAATAGCTAGAAGTGGAAATTTTACGATTCTAGAATTTAATATAGAGCAGCAATTTTTAAACGCAAATAGTAAATCTCTGAAGCGTTTGGCATTAAAAACAGGTGGAGCTACCTTTTATCCTAGCCAGATAGATGAGTTAATAAATCAATTAATTACAAATCAAAGCTATGTTTCTACTGAAAAAAGCCAGCAAAAAGCAGTACCTTTAATTTTTATTAAATGGCTCTTAGCACTTATCGCTTTTTGCCTTTCAATAGAATGGTTTATCAGAAAATTTAACGGACTAATATAAAAATTTAAATTCATGGAAAAATTACCAAAAATTGGCTTACCAATTATTATCATTATCGTACTTGCTATTATATTAATCACAAAATCTGCTGTTACCATAGATTCTGGTGAGGCTGGAGTTTTGTATAAAACGTTTGACAACGGTGTTGTTGTAGATGAGCCGCCACTTGGTGAAGGTTTTCATTTTATTGCTCCTTGGAATAAAGTATTTGTATACGAGGTTAGACAACAAGAACTTTTCGAGAAAATGAAGGTTTTATCTTCAAACGGATTGGAAATTCAAATTGATGCATCTGCATGGTATCAGCCAGTGTACAGCGAGCTTGGAAATCTTCACCAATCTCTAGGGAAGAATTACCTAGGTAGAGTTATACAACCAGCTATACGCTCAGCAGCGCGTAGTGTTGTAGGGCGTTATACACCAGAACAATTATACTCAAGTAAACGTGACGCAATTCAAGATGAAATTTTTGAAGAAACAAAAACCATTCTAGAAAAGCAATATGTACAACTAAATGAAGTTTTGGTTCGTGATGTAACCCTACCAAATACAATTAAAGAGGCAATTGAGCGTAAACTACGTCAAGAGCAAGAATCTTTAGAATATGAGTTTAGACTAGTAACTGCTTTAAAAGAAGCAGAGAAAGTAACTATTGAGGCGCAAGGTAAAGCAGATGCTAACCGTATTTTAAGTGCTTCTTTAACAGACAAGATACTTCAAGATAAAGGGATTGACGCTACACTTAAATTA
>JABHYI010000070.1 GCA_018656255.1 Bacteroidota bacterium | reverse complement strand
GTCTCCCATCCTTTTTTTTGATGACTTGCTGGTTTATGAGCCTCTACAGTGAGTGTTGCATTTAATAGAAGAACTCCTTGGGTTGCCCACCGTTCTAAATTTCCAGATTTGGGTATAGTTAAACCTAAATCAGTCTCTAGTTCTTTAAAAATATTTTTAAGCGATGGAGGGTGGCTAACAGCATCTTTTACAGAAAAACTCAACCCATTGGCCTGCCCTACATCATGGTAGGGGTCTTGACCTATGATAACAACTCGCAACTCATTAAAACAGGTTTGGAGCAGGGCTTTAAATATATCTTCTTTGGCAGGATAACAAGTAGCTTCTTGATAGGCTTTATCCACAAATGAGCTTAAAGACTTAAAATAATCTTTGCTAAATTCTTCTTGTAAAATAGGTGCCCACGTTGGGGAAATATTAACATGCATTATGCGTATTTTTGTGTTCTAAAATTACTTCTTTTGAAAATCATTAGAAAGTAATTATTAAAAATATAATGACCTCCTTGTTTACAAGTATGATTAAAATTGATTCCAAAACCCTTGAAGATTTAGAATTTCCTGTTGTATTACAGCAGGTTTCAAATTTTTGTATCACAGATCCTGGTAAACAAAGAGTGCTTTCTATCTTGCCTTTTGATGATTCGGAGTATATCCAGACTGCGTTACAACAAGTAAAAGAATACACCGCCTCTTTTGGTAGTGACGCTCCTATACCCAATCATGGTTTTGAACCTATCTTTAAAGAACTACAATTACTAGAAATAGAAAATAGCTCACTGGATACTTCTGGTTTTAGAAAAATTTTAACCATTTGCCAGACAACCCATACCCTACAGGCATTTTTTAAAAAATTTGAAGAGTTTTATATTCACTTAAATCAAAATTCCGATACCATATCCTATCGTGCAAATATAGCTTCAGAAATTCAAGCTATATTCAATAAATATGGAGAGTTAAGAGATGATGCCTCTATGCAGTTATCTCAAATTCGCAAACGGCTAAATGTTGTTAAAGGACAAGTGAACTCCTCTTTTAGTAAAGCCTTAACAAGATATATTGGAAACGATTATCTTGATGAAATTCGAGAATCTGTTGTAGAGAATAGACGTGTTTTGGCAGTAAAGGCTATGTATAGACGTAAAGTGAGAGGTACCGTGCTAGGCACTTCAAAAACGGGTAGTATTGTATACATGGAGCCCCAAGAAACCTTTGAGTTCACAACAGAGCTGAGTAATTTAGTATATGAAGAACTTGAAGAAATTAAACGTATTTTAAAAATGCTTACAGAGTATGTAAGGCCCTATACTCCTTTGCTTGCAGCATATCAAGATTATTTAATACATATAGACACCGTATCGGCAAAAGCTAAGTATGCCGTGGAAATTAATGGAGTCTTACCTCTTATAACATCTCAACGAAGACTCTCTTTAGTAAATGCATACCATCCTTTATTGTATACAGCTAATAAAAAACGTAAAGAAAAAACCTATCCTCAAAGCATAACACTTTCTCAAGAAGGACGTATTATAGTTATCTCTGGGCCTAATGCGGGAGGAAAAAGTATTACCTTAAAAACGGTTGGCTTATTACAAGTAATGCTACAAAGTGGTTTTTTAGTACCACTACAAGTTGATAGTGAAATGTGTTTGTTTGATCGTATACTAACAGATATTGGAGATAACCAATCTATAGAAAATCATTTAAGCACCTATAGTTACAGATTAAAAAAGATGAATCATTTTTTGCGTAAATGCAATAAAAACACGCTTTTTTTAATTGATGAGTTTGGTACCGGCTCAGATCCGGAACTAGGTGGCGCTCTTGCTGAAACATTCTTGGAAGTATTTTATGAGCGGGAAGCTTTTGGAATTATAACCACTCATTATGCTAATTTAAAACTTTTAGCAAATGAACTCCCTCATGCTGTAAATGCCAATATGCTGTTTGATAGCAAAACACTTGAGCCTCTATATAAACTCTACCTAGGCGAGGCAGGAAGTTCTTTTACATTTGAAGTTGCTCAAAAAAATGGGATACCATACAGCCTTATTAACAGATCAAAAAAGAAGGTAGAAGGTGGTAAAATACGTTTTGATAAATCTATAGCAGACCTACAAAAAGAACGATCAAAATTGCGCAAAAACTCTCAATATCTTGAAAGCTCTGCTCAAAAGGCTAAAAAGAAAGAGAAAGAGTTAGAGGCTGTTAATGTAAAAGTGAAAGACAAACTAGAGAGCTATCAAGAGCTGTATGATAGCAATCAAAAATTAATTGCTATTGGTAAAAAGTTTGACCAAATCTCTGAAAAATATCATAACAACAAAAAGAAAAAATTGTTGCAGGAAGAGCTATTTAAACTGGTAATGGTAGAAAACAGCAAACGAAAAAAAATTGCACCAAAACAAAAAAAACAGGTTAAAACCAAACAGCGCATTACACAACAAGAGGTAGATGCCAAAGTTGAAGAAATACGTACTCGTAAAAAGAAAGAAAAAGCGGCTGCAAAAAAAGCGCCACCACCAGTAGCCAAAATAACCTTAAAAATTGGTGACAGAGTACGTATGCTAGATGGTAAGGCAATAGGTACTATAGACACAATCGAAAAGAAAAAAGCCATAGTAAACTATGGTATTTTTACTACTAACGTAAATATAGATGCCTTAGAAAAAGTATCTTAATACATTGTAAACTAATAAGATACTCATTATTGTATGTTAATGATTATTTTTGAGAGGTATGAATAAACAATTAACACATAGTATTATTCTTTTTGATGGTGTTTGCAACTTATGCAATGGAGCCGTTAATTTTGTGATAAAAAGAGATTCCGGAAATGTGTTTAAATTTGCTTCTCTCCAAGAAAAACAAGGAACCTTATTGTTGAAAAAGTATGCTATAGATGCCAGAAAGTTAGACTCTATAGTGCTTATTGAG
>JABHYI010000310.1 GCA_018656255.1 Bacteroidota bacterium | reverse complement strand
TGATAATAAACTCAATGCACTGATTGAAAAAATGAATGCTGCTCGTAAAGTAATAGAAATTATTTATAAGAGTAAACTTTGGCGCCCTGAGGTAAAAACATTTATAGATGATGAATTTGAAGGGTTAAGCTTTTTCGAGGTAAAAGAATTCTACAAAGGGAAATCTGAACTTGCTATAGAGTATTTAGAAGAAAAAAAGGGACAGGATGATACTGATACATTATATCTAGAATTAAAATCCTTACTCTACACACAGCCAAAACAAAAAAATCTTCCAACTACTATAGAATATCCCTCACAGTACAATCCAGCTATTTTAGAAAAATGGCTAGAACATAAAGTAGGTTCTGGACTATGGTATCACTTTGGTTATAGATTTGGTGATTTCAAAAACACCCTTGATCTTGACGCTTTTCATGAAAGACATCAAGATAAAATAATGGCTCTTGCAAATAGCATAGACCCTATTAGCTTTGAAGAATCATCATTTAATGATGTATTTCTATCCAAATTTGGAGAGTACTTAAATAAAGACTTGATACCCAAATTATTTGAGGCACAAAGTGACAAAAAAATTGGCCTATCTACCTCACTGCAAAACCTTTATGTATTATTTGCGGCAATGGTTTTCATTGGTATACTTTTACCGCTACTAAGCACCTTACTTGAACTACCAACAATACTACTTGTTTGTAGTTTTTCGTTTGTAATTTCTTCACTTGTATTTATCGTTATTTCTGGACTGTCATTTCTAAGTAAAACCGTAAATTCTTAGCAACACCTTGTCAATTATTGACTGATAATTAACATTTGACTAACTACCCTTAGCCCTAAATTTTCATAGACTTTGAGTACCTTTGCAAACTATGGCAAAAAACTTGGCTAGTATTGATGTTTTGGGCGCTAGAGTCCACAATCTAAAAGATATAGATGTTTCTATACCTAGAGACCAACTAGTAGTTATTACAGGGCTCTCAGGTAGTGGTAAATCATCACTCGCCTTTGACACCATTTATGCAGAAGGACAACGCCGTTACATTGAAACGTTCTCTGCCTATGCAAGACAATTTTTAGGCAACCTAGAGCGTCCAGATGTAGACAAAATAGACGGGCTCTCTCCTGTAATTGCCATTGAGCAAAAAACTACCAGTAAAAGCCCCAGATCTACCGTTGGTACTATTACAGAAATTTATGATTTTTTAAGACTCTTGTATGCAAGGGCAAGTGATGCCTATAGCTACAATACTGGTAAGAAAATGGTTAGCTACAGTGATGCGCAAATCAAAGCACTTATTTTGTCTGACTTTAAAGACAAAAAAGTGAGCATCCTGGCTCCTATTATTCGTTCCAGAAAAGGACACTATAGAGAACTCTTCGAGCAAATTGCAAAACAAGGCTTTTTAAAAGTTCGGGTAGATGGCCAGGTTGTGGATATTGTAAAGGGAATGAAAATAGACCGTTACAAGACCCATGATATAGAAACTGTCATCGATCGTTTGAAGATAAGTGATGCTATAGATAATGACAAACGTCTAACAGAAAGTATTGTCACGGCAATGTACCATGGTGATGATGTGATGATGGTATTAGATAATCAAACCAATGAAGCGCGCTATTTCAGTAGAGCTCTAATGTGCCCACAAAGTGGTATCTCCTATCCAAATGCAGAGCCAAATAATTTTTCTTTCAATTCTCCTAAAGGCATGTGCCAGAGTTGTAAAGGATTAGGAGCTTTACATAAAGTAAACATAGATAAAGTAGTTCCAGACCAAAACCTTTCTATAAAAAATGGTGCACTGGCACCTCATGGTCCACAAAAAAACAATTGGATATTCAAGCAACTAGAACTCATATCTCAGCGGTTTAATTTTAAATTAACAGATCCATTTAAAGACATTTCAAAAGACGCTAAGGAGCTTATCTTTTATGGCGGAAATGACAAGTTTGACGTACCATCTAAAACCTTAGGGATTACTCGCAATTATAAAATAGATTTTGAGGGTGTTGTGCATTTTATACAAAACACCTTTGATGCTAGTGAAACTACTTCTTTAAAACGCTGGGCTAAAGAATATATGGATAAAATTGCTTGTCCAGAGTGTGAAGGTAGTAGGCTACGTAAAGAATCCATGTATTTCAAAGTACATGATAAAAACATTGCACAACTAGCACAAATGGATATCATAGAGTTGGCCGATTGGTTTGATGATTTAGAAAATCATTTAAGTGACACACAACTTAAAATTGCAAGTGAAATAATTAAAGAGGTAAAAACAAGACTGCAGTTTCTAATTGATGTTGGCCTCACCTATTTGGCACTAGATAGGAGCTCTAAATCACTCTCTGGTGGAGAAGCACAACGTATTAGACTAGCAACTCAAATAGGTTCTCAACTCGTAGGAGTTTTATACATTTTAGATGAGCCAAGTATTGGCCTGCATCAAAGAGATAACGAAAGATTAATAAAATCTTTACTATCACTAAGAGATATAGGAAATTCTGTAATTGTAGTGGAGCATGATAAAGACATGATAGAACACGCAGACTATGTAATTGATATTGGTCCTGCAGCTGGTAAGTTTGGTGGTGAAATTGTAAGTGAAGGAACTCCTAGTGAACTATTAACTCACAATACACTAACAGCTCAGTATTTAAATGGCACTAAAGAAATAGAGATACCTAGCAAAAGAAGAAAAGGGAACAAACATACTTTGGAGCTAACAGGAGCTACGGGTAACAATTTAAAAAATGTAAGTATCAAACTACCCCTAGGGATCATGATAGGTGTTACAGGAGTCTCTGGAAGCGGTAAGTCTACACTTATCAATGAAACCCTCTACCCTATTTTAAATGCTCACTTTTTTAATGGTGTAAAAGTACCAATGCCTTATAAGAAAATTAAAGGCCTTGAGCATCTAGATAAGGTGATAGATATTAATCAATCTCCAATTGGCAGAACCCCACGCTCAAACCCCGCAACGTATACTGGAGTATTTTCTGAAATACGAAGTTTGTTTGCAAAAGTACCAGAGGCATTAATACGAGGCTACAAGCCTGGAAGATTTAGTTTTAATGTGCAAGGCGGTAGATGTGAGACATGTAGAGGCGGAGGATTAAGAGTAATAGAGATGAATTTCTTGCCAGATGTGTATGTAGCTTGTGAGACGTGTCAGAAAAAACGATTTAATAGAGAAACCCTAGAAATACGATACAAAGGAAAATCTATCTATGATGTGTTAGAAATGACCATTAATGAAGCCTGTGACTTTTTTGAAAAGATTCCTAAAATATATAGAAAGCTTAAAACCATTCGTGATGTAGGTCTTGGGTATATTACTTTAGGGCAGCAGTCTACAACCTTATCTGGAGGAGAAGCTCAGCGTATCAAGCTAGCAACAGAACTCTCAAAAACAGACACAGGAAATACTTTTTATATTTTAGACGAGCCTACCACTGGTCTACACTTTGAGGATATAAGAGTGTTAATGATTGTGCTTCAAAAGTTAGTAGATAAAGGAAATACAGTTTTAATTATAGAACACAACCTTGATGTTATTAAAACAGTAGACTACATCATTGATATTGGCCCAGAGGGCGGAAAAAGTGGCGGTAAGGTAATGGCCACTGGAACTCCTGAAGAAATTGTAAAAACAAATAAGGGTTTTACAGCAAAGTTTTTAAAGAAAGAATTACAAAATATGTAGTAAGTATCTAGGTAAATATGTACTTTGATTAATGATGCATTACTAATTTTAATACATGTACTAATGAGGTTTGAAGAAAATCACAAAAACTG
>JABHYI010000086.1 GCA_018656255.1 Bacteroidota bacterium | reverse complement strand
CTGTAAACCAAATAGCGTTATAGTATACCCAAGCTAAAGGGGCACACTAGTACAAAATAATAAAAGAAAACAGGTCTTAACCATGACCTTATATAGAAATCCTAGAAGATAGACTTCATAATGGTGTTTATGCCTTTAAATACAAGATATATAGCACCTACCCCAGCTATAAAACCAAGGCCAAAAAACACATATCCATAAATAGTTTCAGTGTTTAAAAAGGCAAGAGTAATAAGGTAAGGACTTAAAAATAATAGAGGTAAAGCAATGGCTAGGTATTTCACACCTTTTCTCAGTAATTCTACATCTGTGTGCTCTTTACTCATTGCTATAGTTTTGAATTGCATTTCTTACGTTGTTGTATTTTCTCAACAACTCTGATGCTTCTGCTTTTGATACATGAAGGCTATCTATTAACATTTGCTCTGCCCTTGCAACAAGCTTGTTGTTACTTAGGTGCATATCCACCATTTTATTTCCTTCTACCCTTCCCAGTTGTATCATGGTAGCTGTAGATATCATATTTAAAATAAGCTTTTGAGCAGTACCCGCCTTCATCCTTGAGCTACCCGTAACAAATTCTGGACCCACAACAGCCACAACTGGAAATTTTGCAGTAAGTGCGAGTGGACTCTGCTCATTACAAGTTATGCAACCTGTAGATATATTTAATGCATTACATTTTTCTAGGGCGCCAATAACGTAGGGCGTAGTTCCAGAGGCTGCGATACCAATTACAATATCGTTAATACCAATTTGATGGTTTTTTAAGTCTTTCCAACCTTGAGTAGTGTCATCTTCTGCAAATTCTACAGCTGTTCTTATAGCTGTGTCTCCTCCAGCTATTAAGCCAATAACAACATCAGCGTCCATACCAAAAGTAGGGGGGATTTCACTAGCATCTACAACCCCTAATCTACCACTTGTTCCAGCGCCCATATAAAATAATCTTCCTCCTTTTTCTAAACAAGCGATGACTTGAGAAGTAAGGGCTTGTATCTGTGGAATGGCTTCTTTAACCGCTAGAGGTACAAGGGTGTCTTCCTTGTTTATATTGTGTAAAAGCTCTTCTACGCTCATTTTTTCAAGATGGTCGTAATGTGAGGTTTCTTCTGTTGTTTTTTTAAAAGGCATTGTAAGTAAAATATTTTTTATTACTCAACAATGTACACAATTGTTGAGATTTCAGAAATCCTAAAGTACCCTAGTGGAAAATTATCTGAATTTGTTTGATTTACGATATTTCCTCGAACTGTTGCAGGTTGTGTCTCAAAGGGTCCACCACCGCCATTGTCTGTTTGTTGTAATAAAACAATCATAAAGTTAAAGAAATATTCATCAACTCCATATAGATTGAAGGTTACTACATCTCCAGGGGCTAAATCATCAGCAAGGTAAAAATCATTTATTCTATTTCCGTCAAAAAACTCATCATTAAAGGCTCGTCTTTCATCACCGCGAATAGACAATGTTTCACTAAGGTAATAATTTTTAATACCTCCTGGGTCTGTGAAATAGGCCTTTAATTGTATTTGATCTCCCCCAAAGCCTCCCTGGTTATCCTGGATTACTTCCTCAAATTGTGTTACTGTATGCAGAGATTCTGTAGCGGTGTAGGTTTCATCTTGATGGATTACCTCTAAGGTATAGGTGTTTTCTAGTACAGGTAAAAAAGGTGCTGTGTATATACCGTTTTGTGTATGATTAAAATTATAAACCTCCCCTGTACTACTAGTAATAGAGACTAATGCATCTGTAACTGGTGGTATGTAATTCTCAAAAAATGGGGCTGTCTGTGAAAGAGTAACTACTGCATCTGAAGTACCATCCTTTAGCACATTAACAGAAGCCTCTATTACCAGTCTTGGCTCACTATTTTGCAGATCTATTTCTATAACCTCTTCGCAGGAGCTTAGAAGCAGTGTCACTAGAATAAAAAGAATGTTTTTTTTCATAGCTTAAAATTTAAAATTATAAGTAATGGCAGGAATAATCCCGAAAATAGATAGTCTTACCGCCTCATTATTTCCAGTATCTGTGTTTTTTCTAAATGATACAGAAGCAGCATTTTTTCTGTCATACACGTTGTAAACACTAAACACAATTTCGTCACTCCAGCGTTTTTTACTTTTATGTTTTAAATTCCAGGTGGCTGAGATATCTAGGTGATGAAAGCTTTCTAATCTACTTGCATTTCTTGCCTCATACACAGGAACTACCTGTCCTTGATACTCGTATTGTCCAAGGGGAAATGTGGCAGGGCGCCCAGTTTGGAAAATAAAATTAGCACCCAAAAACCATTTTTCGCTTAGTTTGTATTGTGCCGTTAATGAGAAATCATGCGTTCTGTCCCAGGCTGTATTGTACCACTTTCCGTTATTAATACCTGTTTCTATAGCCGTTCTACCAGGTGTTCTTTGTTCAGATTTTGAAAGGGTGTATGCCAGCCAACCTTGCAAGTTTCCTTTGGTTTTTCTTAGTAGAAATTCCAAACCATACGCTCTTGTTTCTCCGTTTAATACAACCTGCTCAATGGCTTCATTTGCAATTAGATCTGCATCATCAACATAATCAATTCGGTTTTTTACCTCTTTGTAATAGCTTTCCACCTCAAGTGAGAAGTTTTCAAAACCTTTAAAATAACCTACGGCAAATTGATCTCCCAATTGCGGTTTTATAAATTGACCACTCGGAGCGTATATATCAAAAGGAGTTGGAGAAGATGTATTGCTTATTAAATGTATGTATTGTGCTGTTCTGTTGTAACTAGCTTTTATAGAGGAATTTTCTGATAATTGATATGCTGCAGATACTCTTGGCTCTAGATTTAAATACGATTTTATAGAGGCGTCTCTGGCAATAGAAATTGTATCTATAGGAGTCGCTTTTTGATAGACATCTAGATTTTGGTTGTAAATAATTGGATTATCATTATCGTAGACATTAATAGAGGCTTGACCTAATCTTGTAAAGTTAGATAAACGAAGACCCGCCTGAATATTTAATTTTTCTGAAACTTTTATGTTTCCATCTATATACCCTGCGTTTTCAAAGGCATACTTATCTGTAAGTTTTCTGTAGTTTCTTCCACTGTTATCTGTGGTTGGGAAAACCTCTCCAGGGTTGAATTTGTAATAAATACTATTAAAACCAAATTGTAATTTTACTGCATCTGAAACATAACTTGTAAAATCATATTTTAAGTTAAAATTCCTGATACCACTATCAAATTGAAATTCTGCAAACTTGAGTTCTAAACCGTAGTAATAATCTGAATAAATCAAGGATAGATTACTAAACAGCGTATCGTTAAATAAATGATTCCAGCGTAGGTTTAATGTTGTGTTTCCGAAGGTATTTCCAAAAACTTCACCCAGATTAAACGTGTCTCTTCCAAAATAACCAGATAAGAATAATTTATTTTGATCATCTATATCATAACTTAGTTTTGTGTTTAAATCATAGAAATAAGCAACGTTTTCATTACCTGGATCTACTAAGGGAATAAATAAATGCGCGTAGGTAGATCTACCGCCAATAAGAAATGACCCTTTGTCTTTTACAATAGGACCCTCAAGCAGTAGCCTGCTGGCCAACAAACCAATACCTCCTGTGGCGCCGAATGCTCTCTTGTTACCGTCCTTTTGATATATATCTAGCACAGATGCTATACGTCCTCCATATCTAGCAGGAATACCTCCCTTGTAAAGGGTTAAGTCTTTAATGGCGTCTGGATTAAATACAGAGAAAAAACCAAATAAGTGTGAGGAGTTATATAGTGTTGCCTCATCTAGTAAGACAAGGTTTTGATCTGCGGCTCCACCTCTTACATTAAAGCCACTTGCTCCCTCTCCAGCATTAGTAACTCCAGGGAGAAGTGTAATGGCTTTAAGGACATCTGCCTCACCCAGTACTACTGGTATTCTTTTTATTGTGTTAGCCTTGAGTGTGGTTACACTCATTTGAGGTGTTTTAATGTTGGTTTTTTCAACATCAGTCTCTAAAATAACCACATCTAGTATTTCTGTGGTTTCAAATAGTGAAATACTATTATTTACAGCGGCCTTTAGCTCTATGGTTTGCGTGTAGCTTTCAAAGCCTAAGCTTGTGTATATAACTTGGTGGGTTCCTTTGGGTAGGGTGATCGAGTAAAAACCGTACTGATTTGTAACCACTCCAGTTTGCAGCGCAGGAATTAATACATTAACACCTATCATAGTTTCGCCAGATTGGGCTTCAGAAATCGTACCACTTAGGGTAAATTTTTCTTGGGCAAACATTGCAAAACTTGCAAGAATAAGTACGAGTGTCAGTATGTTTTTCAAGGCTATAATTTTAGGTAAAAATAAAGCCTTTAGTTACAGTTACTAAAGGCTTTAACGAAAGTTTAATTATTTAATATTCTCTAGAATAGTATTTAATGTGCTACTTGGTCTCATTTGCTTGTTTACCAGATCTAATGTAGGCTCATAATACCCTCCAATATCAAGGGGTTTTCCTTGGGCCTTTAATAGCTCATCTAGGATAGTTTCTTTATGCTGTTTAAAATCTTGATATACTTTCTTGAAACGCTCTTGAAGTATTTGGTCCTTGTTCTGGTTTGCCAGAGCCTCTGCCCAATAAAATGCAAGATAGAAATGAGATCCACGGTTGTCTAATTCATTTACTTTTCTCGAAGGTCCTTGTTTGTTCTCTAATAATTTTTCTGTGGCCTGATCTAAGGTTTCAGATAAAACAATAGCATTGTTATTACTATACTTGTTGCCCAAATGCTCTAAAGATACAGCAAGGGCTAGAAACTCTCCCAATG
>JABHYI010000313.1 GCA_018656255.1 Bacteroidota bacterium | reverse complement strand
AATAGTAATACTAGTAGGATTTTGAAAACTTTAAGATATTAAAGTGTCATCATTAGTATGATGCCTGGGAAAGAAGATAGCACTAAAATTTAATAACAAGAATTGGTGTTTAGCAATTCTCGTCACAACACTGTTCATCTTTCACTAACTTGCAGCTTACCACAGCCAGTAAACAGCCAATAATAGGCGCAAAAATATAAATCCATAAATCTGCTATGTTTCCAGAGACTACAGCGGGCGCTATAGAACGGGCTGGATTCATGGAGGCTCCAGTAATAGGGCCTGCAAACATGGCCTCTAACAGTACTACACTACCAATGGCAATACCGGCAACTAAACCAATTTCTTTTGATCCTGTGGATACATTTATGATGACTACCATCAAGAAAAAAGATAAAATAATTTCAAGTATAAAAACTTTAAGTGCAGAGAGCCCTGGCAGGGTAGCGCCAAGTGTTTGACTTTCTGGAAATAAATACAATAGTATGCCACTTGCTAGAAAAGCTCCAATGAGCTGCGCCAAAACATAGGCAGGAACTTCTTTCCATGGAAATTTTTTAGCATACGCAAAGCCAATAGTAACGGCTGGGTTCATGTGGGCGCCACTAATATCTCCAAAAGCATAAATCATACCCATAACAATAAGGCCAAAGGTAATTGCTACACCAACATGGGTTACCGTACCACCTGTAAAATCATTAATGACCATAGCTCCAGTACCACAAAATACAAGTGCGAAAGTTCCTATTATTTCTGAAATAAAACGTTTTGACATGCCACAAAGGTACTACAGAAATTGTAATGTTTTTTATGCTTTTTTAAATAAAGAGTCATAGTTTGTTTTTTTGTATTTTTACGGTATTAATAACACTTAACTATTTCTAATGAAAAAAATAATTTTATACACTACAATGTTCTTGTTAACCCTTGTAACACAAGCACAAATTAAAACACCTGCGCCAAGCCCAATGCAAACCCTAGAGCAAACTGTTGGACTTACAGATGTTACTTTAAAATATTCTAGACCTTCTGTAAAAGGCAGAACCATATTTGGTGGCTTGGTTCCCTTTGATGCCATGTGGCGTACGGGTGCAAACCAAAACTCTATGATTACCTTTAGTGATGATGTTTTAATTGGAGAAGCAACAGTGAAGGCTGGAACCTATGCAATTTTCACCAAGCCAGGTGCGGTAAATTGGGAGGTTTATTTTTATAATGATACTCAAAACTGGGGAACACCAAAGAAGTGGGATGATGCAAAAGTTGTTGCAAAAGTTGTTGCAAAAACCTACCAGATGCCAACTAGTGTAGAAACCTTCACCATGGCTATAAATGACATAAAGATTGACGGTGCTACTCTTGCCATAATTTGGGATAAAACCTACGTGTCTGTTAGTTTTAATGTAATGACAGATAAAATGGTAAGCGCCAGTATAGATAAAGTAATGGGTACGCCAAGCGCCGCAGATTATTACAGCGCTGCTGTGTATTACCTAGAGGCAGATAAAGATATCAATCAAGCAAAAACTTGGATTGACGCTGCTGTAGCTTTAAATGCTACTGCATTTTGGTACAAAAGACAACAGTCTTTGATTTATGCAAAATCTGGGGATATTAAAGGCGCTATAAAAGCTGCAAAGGCTTCTATGGCTCAAGCTCAGGAAGCTGGAAACATGGATTATGTTGCCCTTAATAAAAAATCTTTAAAACAATGGGGAGCTAAGTAATCTCTCTTTTTTAAAACCTAAAATCCCTTTCAATGCCCTTGTGTTATTGAGAGGGATTTTTTATTACTATTCTATTTACACTTCAAGACCTTTGTTTTTATCTGGGCTTACAACTTGCAAGATAAAGGCAATTGCAATTACGAGGGTAGCTCCTACAACATTTAGCCACAAATAAGGCATAAGGTCAATCCACCATATGTATACAATAATTCCTTGGGTAATAATTGCGGCAATAAACACGGCCCTGCTCTTAACATAGGAAAAGAAAAAGGCAAGCAAGAAAATCCCAAGTACATTTCCGTAGAAAATAGATCCTATTATATTTACAAGCTCTATTAAGTTTTCAAATAAATTGGCCACACAAGCAACCCCAATAGCTATGATCCCCCAGAGCATTGTAAAGCCTTTTGAGGCTCTTAGGTAGTGTTTGTCACTCCTTGATTGATTGTTGCGCCTATATAGGTCTATGGTAGTTGTAGAGCCAAGGGCATTAAGCTCTGAGGCCGTTGAAGACATTGCGGCGCTTAGAATAACTGCCAATAGTAAACCAATTAGACCTCTTGGAAGATTGTTTAATATAAAATGTATAAAAACATAATCTTTATCATTGGTCTCTGCCTTTGGGTTTGCTTTTTTTATTAATTCTTTAGATGTTGCTCTAAGTTGATCTTCTTGTGATTGCAATGCTTTAATATCTAAAAGCACCGTTTGTTTTTGCCCCTGGTTGTCTAACACTGCATAGTTTAATTGCTGCTCTTTGATGGCAATCTCTAGGGTGTTTTTTTTATCCTGTAGGTCTTGGTATTGCGCTGCATAGGGAGAGTTTAATACATCGTTTACTGCGCTAGGATTAAAGTGTAGGGGAGAAGAGTTGAATTGGTAAAACACAAAAACCATCACTCCAACCAAAAGAATAAAGAATTGCATTGGTATTTTTAGAAGCCCATTAAAGATTAGGCCCATTTGCATTTCTTTCATAGATTTTCCGCTAAGATAGCGCTGAACTTGGCTTTGATCTGTACCAAAATAGGAGAGTGCAAGAAAAGTACCTCCAATAATACCACTCCAAAAAGTGTACTTGTTGTTAAAATCAAAGGAGAAATCTAATATTTCCATTTTCCCGCTTGCACCAGCAATCTCTAGAGCTTTGGTAAATGTGATGTCTAAGGGCAGGTAATTTAATATCAGTAAAAATGCCACAAACATTCCTCCAAATATAATTGCCATTTGTTGTTTTTGAGTAACGCTCACCGCCTTGGTGCCGCCACTTACAGTATATATAATAACCAGTACCCCAATAATAATATTAAGCATCACTAGATTCCAGCCCAGTACTGCAGATAAAATAATAGCAGGGGCAAAGATGGTAATACCGGCGGCCAAACCGCGCTGTATTAAAAAAAGGATAGCAGTAAGAGTACGTGTTTTAAGATCAAAACGAGTTTCTAAATATTCATAGGCAGTAAAAACCTTCAGCCTGTGGTATATGGGTATAAAGACCAAACAGATAATAACCATTGCAATTGGCAGTCCAAAATAGAACTGCACAAAGCCCATCCCGCTATGAAAGGCTTGCCCTGGTGTAGATAGAAAAGTAATAGCACTTGCCTGTGTTGCCATTACACTAAGGCCAATGGTCCACCATCTGGAGTCACTTCCTCCTTTTAGATACTGAGTTACATTTTTGCTACCCCTTGATTTATAGGTGCCATATAACACAATAAATAACAATGTCCCGATAAGGATAAACCAATCTATTTGCTGCATTTATACAAAGTGTTTCATTAGTAAATAAAAGAGTACTACATAGATGGCGTTTACAACAAGCACAAGTGTAAATTTTTGTGTCCACACAAATTTTTGTTTCGATACAATGGTTTTTTTATCTTCCATGATGTGTTTTTTAAATCCTATTTTCCTATAGAAATAATATTTGCAAATAACCTATAAGCCCCTGCAACGCCAGCAGGAAGTTCTCTAAAGAAACTAAGTCCTGTATATACGAAGTGTCCTTTTCCGTAGCGGGCCACCAAAAGAGATCCTTTTGTTTGTGGAGCTCCTTTATCATTCATTGCTAGTATTGGGGTAAACTCCTCTGCCCATTTGTTAGGAAAATAGAGCCCTCGTTCTTGTACCCAGCCCTTAAAGTCTATCTGTGTTATTTTATTAGGGCTGTTTAATACAGGGTGGTTAGGGTCTAAAATAGTTACAGGAGCAAACTCATCTGTAACCCTATCTCTAGAGAGTGATAATGCGTATGGGGCTACTTGTGTTGTAACGAGTCTATGACTTGTGTTGTATTGCACCACCATTGTACCTCCAGCCTGTACGTATTTGTTTAATTCTTTTTGTGCAAAAGCTAGTGCAGCAATAGTATTGTAGGCTCTAACTCCAACAACAACTGCATCATATTTTTTAAGGTTTTGGGCTGAAATTTCTGTAACATCAAGATTTGTGACAGTGTATCCTATTTGCTCTAAGCTCTGCCCAACGCCGTCACCAGCTCCTTGAATATAGCCAATATGTTGTCCCTTTTTTTCGATATTTATTCTTACAACCTTGGCTTTGCTTGGTAAAAGCACAGATTGGTAGGGGATATGGTCGTAATCTATATTAATTAATTCTTT
>JABHYI010000308.1 GCA_018656255.1 Bacteroidota bacterium | reverse complement strand
AGACTGTCTGTTAGATGACCATCATCTAAAACCTGTAACAACATGTTAAAGACATCTGGATGGGCTTTTTCTATCTCATCTAATAACACCACAGAATAAGGCTTGCGTCTTATTTTTTCTGTAAGCTGTCCACCTTCTTCATATCCAACATATCCTGGAGGTGCTCCCACAAGTCTTGAGATGGCAAATTTCTCCATGTACTCACTCATGTCTATCCGAATCAAAGAGTTTTCATTGTCAAACAACTCTTTAGCCAAAACTTTGGCTAATTGTGTTTTACCAACCCCTGTTTGTCCAAGGAAAATAAATGACCCAATAGGCTTGTTTGGATCTTTAAGTCCTGCACGGTTGCGCTGTATAGCCTTCACCACTTTGTTAACAGCATCGTTTTGACCAATTACCTTCCCTTTTATACGTTCTGGTAATTCTGCAAGTTTGTTGATTTCTGTTTGAGCAATCCTGTTAACGGGTACTCCAGACATCATAGATACAACCTCTGCTACATTATCCTGGTCTACAGTTTCACGATGCAGTTTAGAATCATTTTCCCAAATTTCTTGTTGGCTAATTAATTCTTTTTCAAGGTTTTTTTCATCATCTCTTAGCTTGGCTGCCTCTTCGTATTTTTGTTTTTTAACAACCGTATTTTTAAGCTCTCTTACCTCTTCAAGTTTTTGCTCAAGCTCTAATATTTTCTTTGGTACGTTAATGTTAATAATATGAACACGAGATCCTGCCTCATCCAAAGCATCAATTGCCTTGTCTGGTAAAAACCTGTCTGTCATGTACCTGTTTGTTAACTTCACACAAGCCTCTAATGCTTCTTTGGTGTAGGTAACATTATGGTGCTCTTCGTACTTTTCTTTAATATTTTCTAGAATTTCAATAGTTTCTTCTACAGAGGTAGGCTCAACTAAAACTTTCTGAAATCTTCTTTCTAGGGCTCCATCTTTTTCTATGTACTGTCTGTATTCATCTAGGGTTGTGGCTCCCACACATTGTATTTCTCCTCTTGCTAATGCTGGTTTAAACATATTACTAGCATCTAGAGAGCCTGTTGCACCACCGGCGCCAACAATAGTATGTATCTCATCAATAAAGAGTATGATGTCTTTGTTTTTTTCAAGTTCATTCATTAGGGCTTTCATTCGCTCCTCAAACTGTCCTCGATACTTGGTTCCAGCAACTAGACTTGCTAAATCTAAAGTCACTACACGTTTGTCATACAAAATTCGAGATACTTTGCGCTGTATAATGCGCAGTGCTAGCCCTTCTGCAATGGCAGATTTACCTACACCAGGTTCTCCAATTAGTAAGGGATTATTTTTTTTACGTCTACTTAGAATTTGTGATACTCGTTGTATTTCAGCATCACGACCCACTACTGGATCTAATTTTCCTAAATCTGCCATTTCTGTAAGATCTCTACCAAAATTATCTAACACAGGTGTTTTAGATTTCTTATTTGTTTTCACACCTGCATTACCAAATAAGTTTTCTTTACTTGGCTCTTCCTTGTCTGGCTTGTCATCACCAGTAAAGGCATCCTCTGCTGATGGCATGTCAAGATATTCATCGTCATTGGAGAGCAATAGTTTGAACTGCTCTTTCACGCTATCATAATCTACTTTCATTTTTTCAAGTAGTTTGGTGGTAGGGTCATTTTCATTTCTCAGAATACATAAAAGTAAATGAGCGGTATTTATAGACGTGCTTTGAAACAGCTTTGCTTCCAAAAATGTCGTTTTTAGGGCGCGCTCAGCTTGCCGAGTTAGGTGCAAGTTTTTCTTGTCATTACCTACAATTCCAGTTTCTGGGTTTGCAGGGCTTAAAATTTCAACTTTACGTCTTAGGTAGTTCAGGTCTATGTCTAGGGCATTTAATATGGTAACGGCTTTACCGTCTCCATCTCGCAAAAGACCAAGTATTAAGTGTTCGGTGCCAATAAAGTCATGGCCTAAGCGAAGCGCTTCTTCTTTGCTAAATGCAATAACATCTTTTACTCTTGGGGAAAAATTATCATCCATAGGTTACATTCTCTTTCGTATAAAATTACTAAAAATTACTGTGATAAATACAAAAACCATTCCTGTTTATGTGAAGTGTTTTTATTTTAACAAAACACACCTTAGTTATGCGCTTGCAACCCCCTATAGTTATTAACCAATTGGGGGTATTTTTTTGTT
>JABHYI010000312.1 GCA_018656255.1 Bacteroidota bacterium | reverse complement strand
GGGTCTTGTACGTAATTCTCTATAAATTACATGGTCATTTGTTTTGGTGTTTCCAACCACCGTGATATGATCAAAATAGGCTTGCTTCCCTTCTCTAATTCTTATTTCATAATCAATAGTATCTTGTCTTACGGCAACCTCTACTGCATTAATGGTAGAGAAAAGATATCCGTTGTTTTGGTATTTGTTAGTAAGGTCAAAGGCTTCTGGGTCTGTGTTGTCTTCAATTCGTTCTGCCATTAGGGTTCCGTTGTAAACGTCTCCTTTTTTAATACCCAGTGTCTGGCTTAATTGGCCATTTGTGTATACGCTATTTCCTAAAAAGCGAATGTTTCCAAAGTAATATTTTTTACCCTCCTCTATTTTGATGGCAACACCAACACTGCGATCGTTCGTGTTGTAGACACTGTCACTTACTATTTTTGCATCTCTATATCCATTCTCTTTGTAGGTCTGAATGATAGATGCTTTATCCTCTTTATAACCAGCGTCAGTAAATTTTGACATCTTCCAGATACGAATGGGGTTTCTTCTTTTAATATTTTTCATAGAACGTCTTAGGGTTCCATCTTGTAGATTTTCATTGCCTTCAAATTCAAGAGGAGAGATTTTAATCCTATTGTTTTTGTTGATAATGATTTTCATGTCTTTAGCAATTTCAACGCCTGTTGAGTCTAGTTTTGCAGGAGTACTAATAATAACATCTGTGTTATAGAATCCTTTTTCGACAAATTTATTGCGTATAAAATTTTTGGTGGTAGTGATTAAATTTTTAGTGATTTTTATCCCAGATTTTAATTCTGTTTCTTTTAGAATTTCTTTGGTCATCGCTTTGCGAATCCCATCACCAACAATTGTAATTTCATCTAGCTTTGGTAGCTCTACTATATAGATTTCTAAATCTGCGAGGTCTCCATCTATTTTTGTAACGTAAATAGCAATGTCACTAAATAGATTTTGTTCCCATAATTTTTTTGTCACTTCACTCAGGCGTTCTCCAGGAATGAATATACGCTCTCCTTTTTTAAGACCCGTAAAGGCAACAACAGTTTGGTCATTGTAGCTCTGTGCTCCTGCAACTGTAATGTTATTTATCTCGTATTTTATACCAGCATCTAGCTCTTTTTGCTGTGCCTGTATTGTTGATGACCAGAGCAGTGCAATGGCTACAAAACAAAAGATCTTTCTGTACATACTAAAAATATAATGCGAATTATAATTGCTCACTTGTCTTTCCAAATCTTCGTTCTCTGTTTTGATAATTTAATATTGCCTCAAAAAGATGGTTTTTGGTGTAATCTGGCCAAAGCACATCTGTAAAATACAATTCTGCATATGCTAGTTGCCACAACAAAAAGTTGCTTATACGTTGTTCACCACTGGTACGAATTAACAAATCTACATCTGGCAGGTCTTGAGTGTATAGATGATTGTTAATCAGTTTTTCATCAATATTTTCAGGCGAAATTAATCCTTTTTTAACTTTAAGACTAATCTCTTGAATTGTTTTTGTTATTTCTTCTCTAGACCCGTAACTTAGTGCAAGTGTCAAGGTCATTTTTGTGTTGTTTTTTGTTTTTTCAATCACATCCATAAGCTCTTTTTGTGCTTTACTTGGTAGCGCATCAAGATTGCCAATGGCGTTTAATTTTATGTTGTGCTTGTCAAGCAACTTGATTTCTTTTTTTAATGATGAAACTAACAGTCTCATTAGTAATTCTACTTCCATTTTTGGACGATTCCAATTTTCTGTAGAAAAAGCATAAAGCGTTAGGTAGGGGACGTTAATCTCCACACAAGCCTCTGTGATTTGACGAACCGCTTTTGTGCCATTTTCATGACCCATAGACCTAAACATACCCTTGGCTTTCGCCCAACGTCCATTACCATCCATGATAATAGCCAAATGTTGTGGAATGGTATCTTTATTTATTTGTTCTAAGAGACGACTCATTTCTTTAAAAATTACAATAACAGGGTTCTCTACCAAAAGTAAATGAAAAAGTAATGCCCGTAAAGACATACCAATCATTATTATTTTGATTTCCAAATTTTAAATCTTGTGATTGGTTATCTTCTTGAGATGGATTGCTTGCATCGATATTATCAGTAAATGCATACCTAGCTCCAATCTCGAAAGCCCCAATTAATTTTGTACTTAGGGTTGTTTTGTATCCAATTACCATTGGAATTGCAAATGCACCAGTTTGGTTGTATTGAGTTGTGTCACCCTGGGCATCACTCAAAGAGGCCTGATTAATAAAATAGGTGATTCCTGTATATAGATAGGGCGCTGCAGCTGGTGCTCCAGAGTTTAAATTGAACTCCCAAAAGGTGTATTCTAGCCCTGCAGAAAATTCTTTAATATTGTTTTGAAAAGAGTAGCCTCTTTGTTTTCTTCTACTTTCTTTACTGTCTGCATCATTTCCTTCTGCTTTAGCTATAATGGCCGAAAAACGAAATGAATGCCTCTGGCTTCTATTCCATTTAAAAATACCGCCAAATGCTAGTGTATTTGGATTGACATACGTTGTACTACCAACATCTCCAATTACATTAGCCCCGCCAACAAAACCACCCAGTTCAAATGTCTGTGAAGCTCCTTTTTGTATGCAAAAAAGCACTAAAAAAACTACCGTTAAATACCTCATAAGTTTTAAAAAGTTCGCAAATATAACAATAAACTTGGCACTACCCCACCATAACAGCCATAGTCTAGATTGATAAACAATTTTTAGTGTTTTTTATTGCTTAATTTCTTTTGTCTTCTCCCCAAAGTAGTTTTTTTCGAAGTGTTTTAATAAAACTCTCTTCTATGGGTTGCACAAATTTAATGGTGAAGGCGGCTTTTTTAATAGTGATTAACGTCTCGTTTTTAAGGGTTAAAATTCTAGAATCTAAAGACAGTAAATGGGTGTCTTCTCTTCCCGAAACTTTAAGAGTTACCACGCTATTATCTGGAACAACAAGAGGTCTAACATTTAAGTTGTGAGGCGCAATGGGCGTGAGGATGATACTTTCATTGCTAGGTTCAATCACAGGGCCACCACAGCTAAGTGAATATCCTGTTGATCCTGTAGGGGTGGATATGATCAGCCCGTCAGACCAGTAGGAGGTAAGGTATTCTGAGTTAATAGTCGTTTCTACCTTAATCATCGAAGTGGTGTTTTTTCTATTAACGGCCACCTCGTTTAATGCAAAATTCAAGGGAGTAATCTCATTGTTTGATGGGCTCGTTTCTACAGACAATAAAGAGCGCTCAGAGATGTAATAATTGCCCTCGAGTATTTCTGTTATACTAGAGGTTACATCTTGTTTTTGTATGGTAGCTAGAAACCCAAGTCTTCCTGTATTTACACCAACAATTGGGATGTCAAGATCTCGCACAAATGTGATAGATTTTAAAATGGTACCATCTCCTCCAATGCTAAAAAACAGGTCATAGCTGGCATCTAATTTAGTAAAACTCTCCAGGTTAGATAAGTCTGTATGAAAAGATTGGTTCTCTCTCATAAGCGCTAAAAAGTTTTTTTCGACCACAATTTCAACTCCCTTACTTTGCAATGCATTTAGAATTGCCTGTATGTGAGTTTCAGAGTTTTTGTGATAAAATTGGCCGTAGATCCCTATTTTCATAACTACATCTTTAGGTATTTTTCAAGGTATTGAGATCTTTTTTTTAGATCTTCAATAAATCGATCTTCTTGATGATTAGACACTACATTATAATTGTATCTTCTAAAGGTTTGAACAATAGCATTGATGCCTGTGTGCCCAACTTTGACAGTTATTTGAGTGATGTCATTCTCCATTTTTGAGATAAACACCCCTAAAATCTTTGCATCATTACTTTCTACAATTTGACAAATTTCAGAAAAAGAATAATCTGCGGTACCTTTTTCAATAACAATAATGCCTCCCGCTTCTCCTAGAAAAGGAGTGTCGTTAAAGATGTTCATGATGTCACTCAGCTCATAATACCCAAGGTATTTGTAGTTGTCTGTCAATACAGGCATAATAGTGGTATTGTTCAGGGCAAAAGCCTCAAGTATGTCTATCCAATTGGTCTGCTGTTTTACATGAAATGACTCTAAAGAGTATTGATATGCCTCTAAGGTTTTATCTGCATCATAGCAATGAATGTCATTTTCTGAAATTGCACCTTCAAAAACTCCATCTTTGGTCACAGGGATGTGTGAGTAGGTGAGCTGGTTGAAAGCGTTTTGAACCTCACTTACTTTGGTGGTAAGGTCAAAAGGGGTAATGTCATTTATGATATATTGTTGTGTGTTCACAGCAAAGGTTTTTATGCAAAATACTTAAAATATAGTTTCAAAACTGTGCTTAAGCATTGTATTTTTGTTTCAAATATATAATGATGACAAAGTTAAGTGTAAATATTAATAAAATTGCAACATTGCGTAACGCTCGTGGTGGTAATTACCCTAGTGTAGTGCAGGTGGCAAAAGATGTACAGTTGTTTGGCGCCCATGGCGTAACAATACATCCGCGTCCAGATGAGCGTCATATAAGGTATCAAGATGCCTATGATTTAAAACAGGCCGTGACAACAGAGTATAACATTGAAGGAAATCCTATTGCTAAGTTTATGGATATGGTTTTAAAAATAAAGCCAACTCAGGTTACTTTGGTGCCAGATAGTATAGATGCTATTACCTCAAATGCAGGATGGGATACTCTAAAACACAAAGATTTTTTAAGTGAAGTAATTTCAGAATTTAAAAATAGTGGTATCCGCACATCGATATTTGTGGATCCATCTCTCAAAGCTGTAGAAGGGGCAGCCAATGTTGGTGCAGACAGGATAGAATTATATACAGAGGCCTTTGCAAAGCAGTATTCTTTGGGAGATTTTGAGGCTATAGTACCTTATGATGCCTGTGCTAAACTTTCACATCAATTAGGGATGGGAGTAAACGCTGGTCATGATTTATCTTTAGATAATATTGCATTTTTCGCTAAAAATGTATCACATCTAGCAGAGGTTAGTATTGGTCATGCGCTTATTTCTGAGGCAATTTATAAAGGCTTGCAGCCTACCATTGAGGCCTATTTGTCCAAACTAGTATAGCGTATGATATTACATTCACAAATAATAGGAACCGGCACACCCTTTGTAATTCTTCATGGGTTTTTGGGTATGAGTGATAACTGGAAAAGTCTTGGGAAAAAGTTTGCCGATCAAGGATATCAAATGCACCTTATTGATCAGCGAAATCACGGCAGAAGCTTTCATGATCCTGTTTTTACTTATCAAGCTATGGCTGCAGATTTGTTGTCGTATTGTGAGCACCACAATCTAGATCAAGTGGTTTTGCTAGGGCACTCTATGGGTGGTAAAACAGCCATGGAGTTTGCTACTGCTCACCCAGAAAGGGTGTCAAAACTAGTGATTGCAGATATAGCTCCTAGGCAGTATGCTGAGCACCATCAAGATATTTTAAAAGGCCTTGGTTTATTAGATTTTTCTATCATTAATTCTAGGGCTAAGGCAGACGAGGTTTTGGCAAGGTATATTAAGGAGCCAGGTGTGCGACTTTTTTTACTTAAAAATATATACTGGATTGAAAAAAAGCAACTAGCTCTTAGAGTTAATTTACCTGTGGTTACCAAAGAAATTGCTCAAGTGGGTAAAGCGCTTGCTACAACTGCAGTTTTTAACAAAGAGACCTTGTTTGTTCGTGGAGAAAACTCTGGATATATAAGCTCTTTAGATGAAATTACCATACAAAAACACTTCCCTAAAAGCCAAATAAAGACCATTTTGGGAGCTGGCCATTGG